>JAQCIA010000214.1 GCA_027620105.1 Verrucomicrobiota bacterium
CTCTTATTTTGGCTTGGTGGGTAAGGAGGTGGACTTTCTGTTACGCTCGGCAGGCCACGAGGATCAATTACTGCAGGTTTGCTCGGACCTTTCCGAGCCTGATACCCGCCGCCGGGAGTTTCAGGCTTTGGCCGCGGCTGGCAGTGAATTGGGACTGCATGGCGGCACGGTGCTGACATGGGATGAAGAGGGGCTTGAGACAACCCCGAAGTTCAGCATCCAGCTCACCCCGATCTGGAAATGGCTGCTGGGGAAATAGTCCTTTGACCTTGGAGCGGACCATAAGCCGGAGCACTTGATCCCGCATTTATCTGAAACCTTGAGACCCTTGCAGAATGCCCACGAATCACACGAATGGGGAACTGCGAGTGCCGAGCCGTATTCGTGAAATTCGTGTGATTCGTGGGAACTCCGAAAGCTTGAACTCATGCGCATCTTGATTGCCACCTACCCCTTCGGCGAAACCGGCCGCAAGCCGTTGGACCTGCTCGAGGCCACCGGCTGGGGCTTGGTTCGCAACCCCTACGGACGTCGGCTGAAAACCGGCGAGGTCGGGAAGCACCTGCAGGGCGTGCAGGGCGTGATCGCGGGGACGGAACCCTACAACGCGGAGACCTTGGCGGGGGCGGACCAACTGAAAGTCATCGCACGCGTCGGGATTGGCCTCGATAGCGTGGACCTGGCGTACTGCCAGTCGCGCGGGATCCGGGTGACCTACACGCCGGAGGCGCCGTCAGATGGCGTGGCGGAGCTGACCGTGGGCAACATCCTAAACCTGTTGCGGCACATTCACGCCTCAGACCGTTCCGTGCGCGAAGGCGCCTGGAATCGGCTGATGGGAAAGCTCGTTCGGGAAGTCACCATCGGGATCATCGGGGTGGGGCGCATCGGCAGCCGGGTCATCAAGCTCTTGGAGCCCTTTGGGGCGAAGATCCTGGCCGTGGATACGAATCCGGCGATTCACGGTACGCCCCTGCCGCATGTGCGCTGGTGTCCCCTGGACGAACTCCTGCAAACCGCCGACGTCATTACGGTGCACATCCCGCTGAACGCGCAGAATCATCACTTTGTCAGTCGGGCCCGTATCGCGCGCATGCGAACGGGCACGCTGTTGATCAACACCGCCCGCGGACCGGTGGTGGATGAAGCCGCACTGACCGATGCGCTGCTGCAGAAGCACCTTGGCGGCGCGGCGCTGGATGTATTTGAAAGCGAACCGTACGAAGGGCCGCTCGCAAAACTCGACAACGTGGTGCTCACCGCCCACATCGGGGCCTCAGCCCAGGCCTCGCGCTACCTGATGGAACTGGGCGCGGCGGAGGATTGCATCCGCGTGCTGCGCGGCGAGCCCCCCGCCCACGACGCCATCCGCGATGAATTGGGCCCCGCCGGCTAAAAAAGGAGTTGGAGTGTTTGTCTGGCGTTACATCCTGGCTGCAGCCGCTTGTGTCTATCTGTTCACCGTCGGTTTCCTCCGGAAGCAGCACCGCCGGCTGTTCTACGATATCTGTTTTCACTTCGGCTTCTGCCGCGATGCCGCCCCGGCTCAAGTCGCCCCGAACCCTGCGCTCCCCGAAGTGTCTATCGATGACCTCGTGCCAGCTTCCACCCGCATCACCCTCAGTGAACTTGACGCGCAGGACGGCAACGTCACCCTCCTTGAACTGGTATGCATCAGCAAGCTTGTCCAGCACGGCGCCCCGGGCGCAAGCTTCGAAATCGGGACGTTCGATGGGCGCACCACGTTGAACATCGCGCGCAACGCGCCGCCTGCCGCGCGGACCTTCACGCTTGATCTGCCGCGCCGTGCCCTCCGCCAGACCCGCCTGCCCATGGATGCGCGCGAAGAGAAGTACGTCGACAAGGAGTCCTCCGGCGCCCGCTTCAGCCGCGCCCCTGAACGAGAACGCATCACGCAACTGGAGGGCGATTCCGCCAGCTTCGGCTTTGATTCCTATGAAGAACGCATGGAGTGTGTCTTCATCGATGGTTCTCACGCCGCCAACTATGTCCGCAACGATGCCGCAGTCGCGCTGCGGCTGCGCTGCAAGTCCAGCGGAATCATCGTCTTCGACGACTATGCCTGTGAACACTGGCCCGACGTCACACGCGTTCTCGATCACCTGCATGCAACGGATCCGCGATTCGCGCTGCTCCGGCGCATTCGTGGCACGTCCCTGGCCTGCTTGATGCCCGAGTCCGACCTGGTCACCTGAGTGAGTCTCACCCCCGCATATTCAGAGGCGGCACCACCAGCCGCCTCACTCTCGCCGCGCGCGGACCTCCGCGGCACGTTGGTCGTGCTGCTGGTCTGGCTTGCCCTCGAACTGCTGTATCGCCTCGTCGCACCCGCTGTGATCACCGCGCTGTACGACCGCACGCTTCCGATCACGTGGGCCCACCAACTCATCGCGAACCCCGAAGTCCGCCCTCTGGCAGGCTACTTGCGCCATGCGGAAGCCCTCTACACCACCGCCGTGCGCGCGACGGCCATCGCAGTGCTGCTGGGACTTTTCGTCGTCCAAGCCGTGGTGCCGGCCATTCGCGGACGTCCGGCCATGCGATCGCCCGGGCTACCGCTCTGTGCCGCCATCGGTTTCGTTGCTCTCGCGTGGATGCTGCGCTTCATCCAGGACGATGCCTTCATCTCGTTTGTCTACGCCGACAGACTTGCCCGCGGCCTCGGACCGACATGGTCAGACGGCGCCCGCATCGAAGGTTACACCAACTTTCTCTGGATGCTCATGGTCGCGGGTGGAATCCGCTGCGGCCTCGACCCCATTCTCTGGTCATGGGCCATGGGCCTCGCGCTCTTCGCCGGCAGCCTGGCACTCACCTGGCACCTGGCCTCCAGAGTTGCCGGCAACACCGCGACCGCCGCTCTTGCCACGCTCATCCTCGGCGCCAATTACACGTTCCTGGCCTACGCCACGGGAGGCCTGGAAACTCAGTTGCAGGCATTCCTGATCCTCGCCGTCGCGTGCTGCGTCTTGCAGATGACCAACTCCGTACACCCGCTGCGCTGGGCGGTCATGGCGTCACTCAGCGGCGCCGCCTGCATGATGACCCGCCTCGACAGCGCACTGCCGATGCTCGTGCTCTTCGGCGCCGCAGCCGCCAGCCTGCGGGCGAACCCGCGAGCCATCGCGGCATGCCTGCGCCTCCTTGTCGCGCTCTCGCTCCCCGGTGTTCTCGCCGTGGGGGCCTGGCTGCTGTGGAAGCTTGCGTACTACGGTTCGGTGCTCCCCAATACCTTCAACGCCAAGATCGTCGGCGCCAAACCGCCCCTCGCGTTCGGTCTCGGCTATGTCTCTTCATTCCTCTCGGCCTACTGGCTCTGGCCGCTTCTGTTGCTGCCGCTGCTCGCCTGCTGGCCTGCTGCACGCCGCCGCCTCGGCCTGCTGTGGCTCGCCGTCGTCCCCGTCTTTATTTGGCTGACCTACATCGTCTGGGTCGGCGGTGACTTCATGGAGTTCCGTTTCATGGTTCCCGTGCTGCCGCTCGTGGCAATCCTCACGGCCTCGCTCATCCTTGCCGCTAGCGCGCGCCCCGTCGTCCGAGCCCTGCTCCTCGCCTTGCTTGTCGGCGCTTCCATCCACCACGCCTTGCGCTTCCGCCACAATCATATCGGCGTCGACGACATCCGCACGCTGAACCACTTCATCACTTGGGACTACATCTCCTACCGCGACATCGGCGCCTCCTTGCGCGAGCACCTGAGCGAGGATGATCCTTCGCTCCTGGTGGCCACCACCTCCGTCGGCGCCATCGGCTACTACTCGCGCCTCCCGGTGTTCGACATGTTCGGACTCAATGATCGTGATGTGGCCCTAAACGGCCGGCGAATCGGTCGCCGCCCTGGGCACCAACGCCTCGCCACCGGCGCCCAGATGCGCGCACGCAACGTCAACCTGGTCATCGGCATGCCCTTCACCCGTCCCTGGATCCGTGGCAACGCAGAGCTTCCCGCCGAAGGCGCGGCCTACGTGCTCGGGCTCATGGACGGCGCCGCCCTCCCGCCTGGCGCGCGCATCGTGGAGATGCCCATGAACGCGCGCTTCGCCGTAACCATGCTCGCGCTCCATCCCTCCCCGGCAATCGACGCTGCAATCCGCCGCGGTGCCATCCGCGCCTATCCGGTCTCTGCCTTCGCGTCTCCGCGGCCCTCCCCATGACCCCGTCGCTCCATTCTCCCGGCGCCCTGCGTAGGGCCGTCTGGTTCGCGCGCGAATGCCCGCAGGCTGCGGCTCTGCGCTGGGGCGGCCGGTCGCAGGCCACCCCGCCGCGCGTGCGCTTTCACCCTGCGGTGGCGTCGGACGACGACTGGCG
>JAQCIA010000215.1 GCA_027620105.1 Verrucomicrobiota bacterium
GTTATCTCGCCTTCCTGTCGTTTGCCGTCATCTTGAGTGTTGTGGTGCTTGCATCGGGTTGCTCGGGCAAGAAGAAAAAGACTGCTGCCGACAACATGGGGATGGGGGATACGGAGATTATCGATCCCATTGATGGTGACGTACCCATGGGCGGGCGGTTCGAAGTGGGCGCGCTGGTTACGGATGCCAGCTTCGAGAACGTCGTGTTCGGGTACAACCAGTACGACGTGGGTGGCAGTGAGATTGCGAAGATTGATGCCGTCGCGCAATTCATGAATCAGAACGCGGACGTGACGCTGGTTGCCGAAGGTAATTGCGACGAACGTGGCAGCCGTGAGTACAACGTTGCGCTGGGGGAAAACCGGGCGCAGGCCGTGCGTGCGTACCTGATCAGCCTCGGTGTTGGCGGTGATCGCATTCAGACTCGCAGCTACGGTGAAGAGAATCCATTGGATGCCGGTCACAGCGAATCCGCGTGGGCTGCGAATCGCCGCGTGGAATTCAAGCTGTACCGCTAAACAGGGCTGGCGGTCACGCCAACGATCACGGCACTTCTTGGAGGAACAACGGGGACCAGCGAGATGCTGGTCCTCTTCGTTGTTATCCTGATCCTGTTCGGCCCGCGGCGACTGCCAGAATTGGCCCGCATGATCGGGCGCGTGATGGTGGAACTCAGACGCGCCACGAACGACTTCCGCAATCAGGTGTTGGACATTGAGGAAGTTCCGGCCGCGCGCGATGTGTCGGCGGATGAACCAACCCGCCACCCGCCGGTCGGCAGCGTGCAACGCGAGCATGTCCCCGGGGCCGTGGTGACACCACCCGAGTCATCGCGTCCCGCCGAGTCCGGTGAGACGCGTGTGGATCAGACGCGGGAGGCCTGAGGATGGGTGACGCGCGCTCCTCTGCTTCCACCGCTGACAAACCCTTTGTTGAGCACCTGGATGATCTCCGCCGCGCGGTGATCGGTGCGGTCGTGGCCCTGGGGATTGGTCTGCTGATTGCCATTCCGCTGGCTCCCTGGATCATCAAGGCGCTCAAGTATCCTCTGCTGGGTACGGGGGTGGATCCGGATGAGTTTCTGAAGGTCATTCGCGTCGGCGATGGGTTTGCCGTGGCACTTCAAGTGATGTTCTGGAGTGGACTGCTCATCGCCCTGCCGGGAATTCTCATGGCCCTCGCGCGTTTCGTGTTCCCGGGACTCACGCCGCGCGAGCGTCGGGTGGTGTCGCGCTCCATGATTGCGGCATCCCTGCTATTCGTGGTTGGGGTTTTGTTTGGCTACTTCACGACGATTCAATTGTCCGTGATGTGGCTGCTCCGGATTAATGACTGGCTGGGCATTCGGTACGATTTCATCGAGCTGGCGGATTACTGCGGATTTGTGCTGCGTCTGCTCATTGGCTTCGGGCTGGTCTTTGAGCTGCCGGTGGTCGTGGTGGCGCTGGGGGCGGTGGGCGTGATTCATGCGGCTGGTATGCGCGAAAAGCGCCGCCATGTGTATGTTGGCTTGATGGCCCTGGCCATGGTGCTGACGCCGCCGGACGTGATGAGCATGCTGGCGATGACCATCCCGCTGGTCTTGCTTTTCGAAGCGTGCATCTGGATCGTGCATTTCCAGGCGCGGCGGCACGCGCCGGACAGCGATGTCGCGGCGGACTAGGCGGCCGCGATTTCGTTTCCAGCACCCCCACCCCAGCCGTCTTCCTTGGGGGAGGGGCGAAGATCCGCACAGATGGCTTAGATGTATAGCGGGCCCAGGTCGCGGCAGGCGAGGAAGTCGTTGTCGCCGTAGCGGTACCACATGGTGGGACGGAAGACGTCGGCGGCTGGGACGTTGTGCATATCCACCGGGATGCGTAGCATGGCGTTGAGCGTCAGCAGGTCGGCACCGATGTGACCGAACGCGTTCACATCGTGGTTCGGCCCGATCCGCGACATGTACTCGAACGATGACATCCCGCGGGGCGCCCAGTAGGTTTCCGGCCAGGTTGGATTCGTGACGTTGCTGATGTGATCGGCCACGGGCTTGGGGAGGTCAACGGTGTCGCCTTCGATCACGGAACAGGTGACGCGATCACCGATGACGTTGTAGCGGTAAGAGGTCATGGGCACGTTCCCGGGTGTGCGATAGTGGCTGGAGAGGCCATCACCGGGGAAATATTCCAGAATGGCGGCCTCATAAGTCGTTCCCGCAATGGCCGCATCCATGAGCGCCTTCTGTAGGTCCGGCCTGGTGCGGATGGCCTGCGAGAGTTCGGCGCAGGACATGTTCCGGCCACCCTTGACGAGATCGAAGACGTTAAGCGCGTAGTCCAATGCGCCAGCACCGGAGTTGCGCTTGTCCACCAGACCCTGTGGTGCAAGATGACTCACGTCCTGTCCCGTGGCAGCCTGGATGCTGGCGGGCGTCCAGTTCGTACGTACATCGGCAAAGAGTTGCGGCATGCCGGTGAGGAGGGTGCCGATCAACATGCCGATGGCGTTCTTTGAGTCGTTCTCGGTGGCGACGATGTAGGGCGCGCGGAATCCGTTCCAGTCAAAGGAACTCGTGAGAATGGATTCGGTGAGGTCAAAGTTGGGATACAAGTCCGTCCACTGGCGCTGGCCCTGGGTGCCAGCGGCAATGGCGTTGTAGCCCTGGGCATGCTCGACGTCGGCCTTGAATCCCTGCTTGCGCCCGACCGCAGGATCGGCGAGGCGCGGATTGCCGATCATCATGTCGCGGACGATGAGCGTCATGGCAATGCATTCCTTCAGGAGCTGATCCGGCGGCGCGGGGCGCTTGCCTTTGCCATAGTTGATTTTGAAGCGCTTTTTCATGAAGGCGACGGCTTGCTTCAATTCATCATGGTCATAGAGTCCGCGATCCATGCGGCCGCGCACGGCGACCATGTCGACCGAGACGGTACCCATGCCGAAGTAGTGGTGCATGAGGTTACGGCGTGCGTCCGAGCCAAGGATGCCCATGGAAACGCTGCCCACGGAGAGGTAGTTTTTGCCGCGCATTTCGCCAACGGCGGCGGCGCAACGGGCGAAGCGCAGGAGCCGCTCGGCGACATAAGGGGCAATGGGTTGGTCTTCGCGTTCGAGGTCGGGATTGTAGATGGAAAAGATGGGCCGTTGCTTTTCATCCATAGCGGCGGTGAAGGCTTTGAGCCAGACGGCGCCGGGGCGGTCCGTTTGGTTCAGGCCGTAAGCGGCCTGCTGCCACTCCGAACTGCCGATGCCCATGCAGGCGCTCATCAGTTCATCGCTGTAGGCCCAGGAACGGCTGACCCAGATGTTGGCGCAGACGCCTTCCGAGGCGTAGTAGGCCTGCGCGAGCGCGCCGGTGCGTGCGCCATAGACAATCTCGGGGGCGACCACGATCCGGATGGGGGTGCCGTCGGGAAGGTAGACGTGGTGGCTAATGAGGTCGTAGACCCGGCGCACCATGGCCCAGGTCCCCTCGACGTTGGCTTCGTAGGCGCCGGTGCGACCATCCGCAACGGGGGTAATGGCGATGGTCGGGACGTGTCCCACCACGCTGCGGGGTGTTCGTGTGAAGCAGCGTGAACTGGCGGGCTTGGTGATATTGGTCGCACGATTCGACTTGCGTGGTGAAGCCATGGATACGCCTCCTAGGGTTTTAATCAGATACGTTTGGGTACTCTAGCGTTGGGTTGTGACGTGGGCAAGCGGGGACTCGGGGGGGCAGAAATTCGCGGTAGATGTGCCGAAACCTGGGGCGATACATTTGACGCCTGGTTCCCGGATTGCAGTCCGGTTGACCTTTTGCGTAAGCCTTCTAAGATGCGTGTGTAAGGAAACAGGTGTCGAAGGAGGAAGTGCGCATGACGGATTCGCCGCGATATTTTCTGGGTTTTGATTCGAGCACGCAGAGTCTCAAGGCGACGCTCATCGATGAGTCGCTCAGGGTGATTCACACGGAGGTCGTTCATTTCGATTCCGACCTGCCTGAATTTGCGACACAGGGCGGTGCGCACCATGACGCTGACGGGCAGCGGGTGACGTCACCGACGATCATGTGGGTGGCGGCGCTGGATCTTTTGCTGGAGCGAATGCGAAAGTCGGGGGCGCCGCTGGGGCGTGTGGTGGCTGTATCCGGATCGGGACAGCAGCATGGCAGTGTCTGGATGAACGCGGGGGCGACCGCGGCGTTGAGCGGACTGGAGCCCGGCCGGACCCTGCGTGACCAGCTGCATGGCATATTTTCGGTGGCCGATTCGCCGATCTGGATGGATTCCAGCACGGGCGCGGAATGCGAGGCGCTGGAGCAGGCGCTGGGTGGGGCGCAACGCGTTGCCGAACTGACTGGG
>JAQCIA010000216.1 GCA_027620105.1 Verrucomicrobiota bacterium
CTGCAGGATATCGCCTGGGGCGCGCAGCTGGCGGGGCATGACCGGGATGGGTGGTGGTGTGCGGGCGTTACTGCCGGTCGGGGTGGGGATCTCGGTTGTCATGGGTTTATCTCCTGGTTTTGCGGGCTACAGCACGTTCTGCAGTGAACGGAACACGGATTCGTAGAAATTTCCCTGGAAGGCTTCAGCGCGGAAAAACTCGACTGGCAACTGAGGGGCACCGATGAAGGGGCGCATGATCCAGGAGAGCTGACAGCCGAGGAACACGTTGCCGATCAGCCAGGCGAGGAGCACGCGTCGGGCGGTGGCGCGATCCGCGGCCTGGGCGAGCAGCAGCCGGTAGAGGGCCAGGTTCCCAATGGTGCCGGCGAGGGCGATAAGGGCCACGTGAGCGAGCAGCATGAAGCTGTGGGAAAGGTGGACGCTGCCTGTGCCGAGCGGCGGTGTGTTGGCGAGGAGGAATAGGGTTACGGGGCTCAGCGACGCGAGGATGAGGGAGGCGATGGCAAAGCTGGCGGTGATGGCCAGAAACGACTGACGAAACCCGATGCGCAATCCCAGCCCCTGGGCGAGGATGCCATTCAGGAGCGCATTGGCGGTGGTCGTCAGCGCGATCAGCAGCGGGAACTTGATGGCCGTGAAAACGGCTTGTTGTGGGGCGCGCCAGAGGCCGATGGTGGCGCCGTAGATGCCGGCGCCGAAGGTGATGATGATGGCGTAGAGCAGGAGTGCACGCGCAGGCTTGGCAAATTGCGCCAGGAGCGCGGTGGGTTCGCCGCGGCAGAGGGCGGCGAGGGTGTGGGGCGGTTTCGCAGTGGCTACGGTTTGCGGCATAGCCTCATCCTCCCAAAGTGGTCCGCGCATACGCCGGACTAGCGCAGGTTTCCCTGCGCGCATTGCCAAAGGTATTCATATACGTTTTGCCGCTTATGTTCGTTGCCAACCCAGTGCGGTGCCTGCACGGGGTCGCAAAGGAAGGGGCTGGTCAGCCACGAGAGCTGAAAGCCGACGAAGCCCATGGTGGCCAGCCAGACGGCCAGGACGCGCAGGGCCGAGCGAATGCTGCCGGTGACGGCGTGCAGGGCATGGTAGAGCTTGAAGTTGCCGATGACGCCCGCGGCGCCGACGGCGGTGGTGTGCGCGAGCAGGATGTGTTCGTAGGCGCGCATGGCGGTGGCGGCGGCGGGATCGGTGCGCGCGAGTCCGACCAGCGCGGGATCGGGGCCGGGAATCTGGAGCACCAGGAACAGGGCGACCGGGGTCCAGGCCCCGAGGATGATGGCGCTCACGGCCATGCCGGAGAGTATCAAGCTGCAGACCTGGCGGAAGGTGAGGCGGTGGCCCATGACCTGGATGAGGACGGTGTTGACCGCGGCGCTGGCGGCGACGACGGCGAAAAAGAGAAAAGGCAATTTGACTGCGGAGATCAAGGCTTGCTGCGGGGCGCGCCAGAAACCGAAAACGAAGCCGTAGAGCGAAGCGCCGGCGAACGTGAGCAGCAGGGCGGAGCGGATCACGCCAGCGCGGCGAGTGCTGTCACGGAGCGTTCCGGTGAGGGATGGAGACAGGCGGCAGAAGTCTCCGGGCGTGAGCCAGCGCCGGACGCGGGGTGCCGTCGGTGCGGGTGGCAGCTTTGGGAAAGGGCTTTGCACAGCAGAATTCATGAACAGTGTTGCGGCTTGGTGGGGATGTGGATGGTGGTTTTCAGGACATGGCGGTGCGGCCGAATGGGGCGGTGGCGCGTTCGTGGCGCTCCTCGGGGAGCGCCCGTTGTGCGGTCTTCAGGACAAGGGCCAAGGCGTCCAGATATTCCTGGAACCGCTGCAGGCCGGTGCGCGACAGGTGGATCGTGGTGCAAGGTTTTCCATCCACGAAGCGCTTATCCACGCGGATGACGCGCGAGTCTTCGAGCATTTTTAGGTGTCGATTGAGGTTGCCGTCGGTGAGGCTGCAAGCTTCGCGCAGTTCGCGGAAGCGGATGCCGTCGGGCGCGGCGCAGACGGCGGACATAATGGCCAGGCGGTTCGGTTCGTGAAACACGCGCTCGAGGGCATCAATGTCGACGGCACGGGGGGCGCTCATGCTGCGTCATCCTCCAGGTGGTGGCGACGCTGGTCGGCGATGAGCACAAAACCGCTGGCGATTTCGCCGACAGCAAAGGCAATCGCCATGGGCCAGGGTTCGGTGAAGCGCATGCCCGGGAGCGACAGCATCAAGGCGCCGCAGCCCAGAAAATAGAAGCCGAGCAGATAGATCGGGCGGGGTAAGGAGCGCCGATAGGCGACCTGGGCGAGACCGTAGAGACAGAGGCAGGTGCCGAAGAGCAGGTCGAACTGATTGTGACGGATCAGGGCGAATCCGAGAACGGCGCCAACGGCCAGGGGCGGGATGGCATCGAGTGCGGGTTTCAGCATGACCGGGTTGCGGCGCACATCGGGGTTGAACAGAAACCAGTAGATGACGGCGGTGTAGTTCACGATCAGGCCCAGGGCGAGAATGGCGCCCCAGCCCGCCAGGTGGGCGATAGGCGTGTCGGGAAAGCGTGGGGCATTCAGGATGGTGGCGCCGGCGAGCGTGATCACGCCCGCGGCCAGGCGCGCTTTGCCGGAGTATCCCTTGAACTGATTGCGCTCGATGACGAAGGCTTGCAGTTTGCGAACCTGGTCCAGCGCGTCGTGAATGTGAGCAGCGAGCATCGGGTGCTTCCTCTTGTGACGGTGATGAGTGTGGCATACGGCAAAGTACTTTGCAACACAAAGTATCAAACTTTCTTTTTGCTCGTGTGGATGCGGGAGAATGTTTCAGGATGCTGCGATGGAACTGTTGATACTCCTGACGATGATGCTTGCCGCAGCGCTGATCCTCATCCTGCCGCTGAAACTCGCCGCCATTGCGGTGAAGGCGGGCCGAACCGGGGCCGGCTGGTGTTTTTTGGCGTTGCTTGCGGCTTTTGTTACGCAGGCGATCGGCATGTCGTTTTCCTCGTGGGGTTCGCTGATTGCGTTTCTGTTATCCGCCGCGGTGTTCGCCGGCGTGTTGCAGACCACTTTTGTGCGCGGCATTGCCATTGCCGTGCTGCATGTGGTGTTCGGCCTGCTCCTACTGTTTGCGATTGGAATGCTTGGGCTGAGCCTGCCATCCTGGCGGTCACCGCTGTGAGACGCCGACGGGCGGTTGTGGCACCCGCCCCTCCCTGTTGATGGCGAACGGTGGCCAGCATGGGGGGCGCAGCGCAATGCGCACGGTTGCGGAAGCCCTGTGGCGCTTTTCAAATTCGCTGGCCGTCGCGACATGCGTGTGTTATCGGTTCCTGACTATGCTTACGAATGCCATTCGAAACGGCCTGGCGTGTCTGGCGCTGGTTGGGCTTGCGTCCGGATGCGGTAAGGCTGAACCGGAGCAGCGCACATTCGCAAAGGCTCCGGCATCACTGCGGGCGCCCGTTGCCGCCGCAGCACAGGTGGATATCCTGACGGATGTGCGAACGATTCGTCCGGGTGATGCGTTCACGGCCTGCATCCGGATCAAGCTGGATCCAGAGTGGCATACCTATTGGAAGAATCCCGGCGATGTTGGGGTGCCAACGACCGTTGACTGGACGCTGCCGGTGGGGTGCACGGCGGGCGAGATCCAGTGGCCGACGCCGGTGCGTATTGTTGAAGATGATTTCGTGACCTTTGGCTATGAAGATGAGGTGCTATTGCTGGTCCCGATGCAGACGACCGCGGCATTGGCCGACATGTCCGAGCTCCGGCTCGAGGCTGCGGTCGCCTGGTTGATCTGCAAGGACGCGTGCATGCCCAGAGACGCCCAGGTTGCGCAGGTCGTGGCCGTGGGTGATGCAGGCGAAGAAGCCGATGCGGCAACTCTCGCGATTTTCGCGGACGCGCGCACGCGCCTCCCGCAGCCGGATCCAGGCTGGCGGTTTGCGGCCGATATCACCGAGTCCACGGTACAGCTGCACATTACCCCGCCTGACGGCATGTCGATGGCGCCGCTGGACTTCTTTCCGGAACAGCAGGGACTGATCGATCTTGCGCAGGCCCCGGTTTTGGAAACAGAGCCGTCCGGCGTCACGCATCTGACGATGCCGCGTTTACTGGGCTCGGAGCCCGCCACCGCGCTGCGTGGCGTGCTGAAGGTCGGAGGGGGCGCGCCGGTTGCGCTGCCGGTTGAGGCCGCTTGGTCCACCCCGTGAACGACGCATCGAGGGGCTGGTATAATCCGCATGTTGTAGGCTATTAAGCGATAATGCATATTCAATTGACTCCACCTACCCCAACAGGTAGTGTACGTGGCTGTGAATCTTGAAGACTAC
>JAQCIA010000217.1 GCA_027620105.1 Verrucomicrobiota bacterium
GCGGCCACGGTGGGATCGGTGTTGCCGACGCGGGCAAGCTGTAACTGGAGGCATTCGCGCAGGTCGCGGGCGCCGACGCCGGTGGGATGAAACTCCTGGACGATGTCAAGAATGTCGCCCAGGTGGGATGCATCGGTGCCGACACTCAGGGCCAAATCCTCCAGCGTGCCGGTGAGGTAACCATCATCGTTGATGCTGCCGATGAGCAATTCACCGATCTGACGATCCGCTTCGGAGAGCCCGGCCGTTTTCAACTGGGAGAGCAGATGCTCCTGCAGAGACTCCTGCTGCTGGAGGGAATCGAGCATGAACTGGCGCCGCTCCTCGTCCTCGGTGGTGAAGGGGCGGGCGTGGGCATCCTGAATGAAATAGTCGCGCCACTCTTCGTCGAGCTTGGAGAGGGCCTCGATTTCCTTATCGAAATTCAATTCCTCGCGGTTTTCCTTCTCGTTGACCTCCCCGGTGCCGGGTTCGATCTCCACGGATTCGCGATTATCGGGGCCTTCTTCGATGGTCGGGTTCTGCTCGATTTCCTTCTGAATCATGGCGCGCAGTTCCTGGATGGGAACCTGGAGCATCTCCAGGGACTGGCGCAACTGCGGCGCCAGCATCATCTGGAGCCGCTGACTCTGGGACAATGAAAGTGATTGGCTTGGCATGCAAAAACCCCATCTGCTACGGTGATGCTACCTTAACCGAAGGCGAGGCGCTCGGGTAGAAAAAATTCTTGCGCGACCATGTTGTTGGAAGGCTCCTATGGCGATCAAAATTTGTGTGGTGGCCAGTGGCAGTTCGGGCAACTGCATCTATGTGGCCTCGGCGGAGACGCAGCTGCTGATTGACGCGGGCCTGAGCGGGCGAGAAACGTTGCGCCGCTTCAAGGAAATGGGAATTGATTTGTCGGGGATCGCGGCGATTTGCGTGACGCACGAACACGCGGACCACTGCGCGGCACTGCGGGTTCTGCACCAGCGCCATGGCGTGGCCCTGTATGCCAACGCCGGTACAATTGAGGCGATTGAGCGTGGTGAAGCGCCGGGCACGCTGGCCTGGCAGGTGTTCACGACGGGGGCGCCGTTCTTGATCGGGGATGTACGGGTGGAGCCCTTTCCCGTGCCGCATGATGCGTACGATCCGGTGGGGTTTGTGCTGTCGGTGGGCGACACGCGCGTGGGCGTGGTGACGGACATGGGGATGGCCACCACGGTGGTGCGTGAGCGCTTGAAGGGGTGCCGTGCGGTGGTGATGGAAGCCAACTACGATGAGGAAATGTTACGGAATTCCAAGCGGCCATGGTCATTGAAGCAGCGCATCATGGGGCGCCAGGGTCACATGTCCAACGCGCAGGCGGGGGAACTGCTCGCGGAAATTGCCGGCCCGGACCTGCGCCACGTGTTTCTCGCGCACATCAGCAGTGACTGCAATCGTCCGGAGTCTGCCGCCGCGGCGGTGCGGCGCGCGCTGGATGCGGCGGGGCATGCACACGTCGAGATTCAGCTGACCTTTGCGGATCGACCCAGCGTGTGTGCGGATGTGTGAAGGGTTCTGGGGGTATCAGGGCGCGGATGGTGCCTCCGCCACGGACTGCGCAATGGTGGCAAAGAGCCCGGCCAGTAGCGCTTCAAGATCCGCATCGGGAGCCTGGGTGTTGGCGGCGAGTCCCTGCTCGATCGCTTGCAGCGCGGCCACGCGATTTCCCTGTGCGTGAAAGCTGCGGGCGGCGCGGAAATAGCGATCCGTAGCGGTGCGGGCATCTCCCGCCAGAAGGTATTGTTCTCCGGCGCGCCGCAGACCATCGGGGATGGAGGTCAGCTGGCCGAACTGTTGGGCGGTGGCGGCTGCGCTATCGAAATGTTGCGCCGCCTCGGTGGGGTGATGCTGCATGGCGGCCACGCGTCCGGCCAGCATCTGGCGTGCAGGCGCGGTGGCGTGCGCAGCGGCTTTGCGAAGGGCGTCGGCTTCGCGCAAGGCGTTTGCGGCATTATCCGCATCACCAACGGCGGCCGCCAGTTCGCCTCGGGCCAGCCAAACCTCCACGCGCTGCGCGGACGTTTTGCAGGCGCCGAACGCCAGATCCAGAATGCGACCGGCTTCCGCGGGATCACCGGCAGCCAGTGTCGCGCGGGCATCGAGCAGCAAGGCCGGCTGCGCATCCATGCGCCAGCGACCGAACTCCGTGAGGGCCTCGCGCAGGGCGGCGCGTGCGGCCTCGGGCTTGCCGAGGGCGAGCTGGCAGGCCGCAAGGTTGTAGGCATTGCGGGCAATTTCTGGTCCGTCATCGCGGGCGCGGGCGCGGTGCAGGGCGAGATCGTAAAAGCGAACGGCTTGCGAATAGGCGCCGCGATCAAAGGCCGCACGGGCACTGTCGGCAAACTGTGCGGTTACGGCGTCGCTGGTGACCGGCGGTGGTGAGGAGCAGGCTGGGAGGATGAACAGCGCCCCGCAGAGCAAGAGCGCACGGAGGGTGGCATGGTGTGGCCGCGTGCGCGATGGGCGAGTTGCGGGATTCATGGCGTGCGTACCTCGGCGCTGGGAATCAGGGAAGACGACTGGGGTTGGGGCACGTGTTTGCGTATGAGCCAATGCCGTTGGATGCCTTCGATCAGCCGTTCGGATTCACGGATGGTTTCCTGAGTCTGAAGCATGAGGCCGGGAAGATCCTCAACTTCCGCACCCACGGTTTTTGCCATGGCCGGAAGTTGCGCGGTGGTCTGCTTCAGGTCGTTCAGCGTGGCGTTGATGGTGTCGAGAATGTCTTTGAGGTCATCGGCCATCTGCGGGTCACGCAGGACGGTGCCCGCCGCTCCTTCGCCACGCTGCAGTCCGGCCGTGAGTTGTTCAAGGTTCCTGAGCAGTTTCATCAACGGTTCGTCCGGGTTGCGCAAATCCGTGGCCAATTGGCCATACTCAACGATGGTTTTGCGGAGTTCTTCCAGTGCGGGGACTGTGGTCTCGCGCACCTGCTTGAGGAGGTCTTCCATCATTTCGATCAGTTCTGTGTCCTTTTGAATGGTGATGCGCGACGTGCTGGTCAGGGCGTCGCCCAGGCCGCGGGTGATTTCGATGAACGCGTCGCCGGCCACGCCGTAGCGCTTCTTGACGATGGCCATCGAATCGCTGCGTACGAAGCGGATAAAGTCGCCCTTCACGGCAATGATACCAGCCATGTGGCCGTCGTCTTCCACGGTGATGCGTTCGACGCTGCCCACGGACGTCCCCAGGATTTCGACGACCGCGCCTTTCTGGACGCCGAGCGAGCCTTCCTCAGGGAAGTCGATATGGTAGCGATCGAGGGGCTCGAACCATTCCTTCCCGTGGCCGACGAGCACGATGCCGGCGATCAGCATGGCCACGATGAGAAGAACGAACGTGCCCACGATTTCGTTCACGTAGCGAAATTTGAATGGTTTAGCCATGGCGATTCGCGGGATCCTGTGCAGCGGTGTTTACGGGGAGCATCTTCGTGCCCTTCATCTCGAAATTCAAGGCTGTGTTCAGGGCGGCGTGTTGCCATTCCGCGGGGGTGCTGGTGATCCAGAGGGCGGCGGCCCCGTTTTGGCGTGCCTCCGCGACGGCGCCAGCGAGCAGTGCGAGATCGTGGGCGTTGGCATCGGGAATGGGGAATTCAAGTACGATCAGGCGCGGCTGCCCCAGCAACGCGCGAACCCATTGGGCACGCTGCAAGTCCTTGCGGTTCACTGCCGGCGGACGGGTCGCGGGCAAGTCGGCGAGTCCGCAGCGGCGGGCCAGTTCGCGCGCCTCAGCGATTATCTCGGACTCCGGTCGGCTCGTGTGATAGCGCTGGGAGAGCGTGACGTTCTCGTCCACGTCCAGGTTGCTCAGCCAGGCGCCCGTATGGAACACGCGCCCGATGGCGCCACGCAAGGTGGCGGCACGTGTCGGTGGCATGGTTTGCCAGTCTTCGTCCTGAAAGCGGACCACGCCCTGTTGCGGTGCAAGGATGCCACAGGCAAGGTCGGCGAGGGGAAAGCGCACGGCGCCGCCATCGACGCGCAGGACGAGCAACTCACCCGGGCGCAATACAAAGGAAGTTTCCGTGATGCCATGCTCCGCATCAGGTGCCGCATCGCTGTGCACGTTGTCAAACGCGAGGATCATAGGTACGTGACCAGCGAGACCAGAAGCGACGTGATGAAGAGGGCGCCGATGGACCGGACGACACCGCGCGTGGCAGCCTGGGGGACTTCCGTGGTGGCTGTGCCGACGCTGATGCCTTCCGTGCAGCAGATCGCGCCCGTGAGGCAGCCCGGGACAAAGGTTTTGATGATCAGATTTAAAACGTCGGC
>JAQCIA010000218.1 GCA_027620105.1 Verrucomicrobiota bacterium
CGGGTGGCTACAGGACCCGCAACGCCGCCGCCTCTTCCCCGCCATGCTCGCCACCCTACCCCTCGCCTTTCCCAGCGACATCTACGGCGCCCTCCTCGCCCTGCCCTTTGTCACCCTCGCCGCCACCGTCGGCTTCGCTTGGACCTGCGACACCTTCCCGCGCCACACACGCTCGCTCTCCTTGCTCGTCTGCGCCGCCACCCTCCTCGGTGCCGCCGCCATCGTCACCCAGCGCACGCTCGGTGCCACGCCGCCCCGCGTCTGGCGCGCCGCACAATTCCTCGAGCAGCACGACCCCCTCGGCCCCTACGACGTCACCGCCCCCGGCCGCGCCCGCGTCCAGATTCATGGCTATGTATCCGGCTGTCCGCGATTCTCCGTCGCCCCCGGCGACCGCCCCTCTATCACCACGCGCATGCCACCACCCTTGCGCGGCGATCCCGCCACCGTTGTCGTGCAGTGGATCGATTTCGGTCGCAATTTTCTGGAGTTACCCGACTCGGAAATCTACTGGTATGGCCGCAACCCGCGGCACTACCATGTGGTGATCGACGGCCAGGGCGACGTCCCCGAAAACGCCGAACTGCTCTACGACGCGGAGCAAATTCAAATCTACAAGCCACCCCAACAGCTCGACCCGTGAATATCGTCTTGTCCATTTTCTCCGGCATCGTCGTGGGCGCCACCATTCTCCTGCTGACGCTGCTGCCAACCTCCGGCTTCCCGCGCCTGATCGCCGTCAGCGCGCTGCTCACCGCCGTGGCCTTGGTCGCCACGAGCCTGCTGACGAAACCGGAAGCCACCCCGCAGGCGAACCGTTTCAGCCACCGGATTCCCTGGGTCTTCACCGCGCTGGGCATCTTCTGGCTGCTCACCGTCATCCCCCTGCCCGTCAATCACAGTGCGGTCGGCAACCCCCGCCGCGCCGAACAGAATCGCATCGTCCACGACGCCATCGCCTCCGTGCAGGCACTCGAGCTCGTTCCGACCACCCCCACACGGTTCGCCATCTCCCGCAACACGTCCGGCACCGCCCGCTACGCCCTGATGATGCTGGCCGCCTTCGCCACCGCCCTCCTCGCGTCCCAGATCGGTCGTCATGGCAAAATCGCGCTCCTGCGCTTTCTGATCGTGCTCGGCGCGGCCGTCGCCTTCGCCGGTTATTGGAGCCTGCGTCAGGCCCCGCAGGGCGATACGCTCTGGTGGGTCTTTCCCGTGCCGCACAGCCTGCCCGGCCCCGTCGCCTGCTTTCGCAACCGCAACCACTTTGCTGCCTTCGCCGCCCTGCTCTGCCCCGCCGCCATCGCCCTCTGCCTGCACGACCTCATGCGCCTGCGCCTCATCCGCGCCGCCACATCCCTCATCGCCCTGGCCTGCCTCACAACCGGCGTCGTCGTTTCCCTGTCGCGCGGCGCCATGCTGGCCTGGGGCTTCGGCATGCTCGCCTGCATTGCGCTCTACGCCATCTATCGCCAATGGCGCATCGTGGTCGCCCTCGTCCTGCTCGGCTTCATTGCCGGCGCAATCGCCTTTTCCATGCTGCCCGATGACGCCCGTGCGCGGCTCGCAACCCTGCGCACCATGGAACAAACCGACAGCTATCAGCGCCGCGTCGAGGCCTGGCAGGAATCCACCAGTATTCTGCGCACCTATCCCTGGTTCGGCGCCGGAGCCAACGCCTTCCGCATGGTCTACCCCCAGCACCGCGCCTCCACGCAAGGCGCCGTGCGCACCCATCCCGAAAATGAATACGTCCAGTGGGTCGTCGACTGCGGAATCCTCGGCACCACCTTGCTGGTGCTGCTCATCTTCACATCCACCCGCGGCGCGCTGCTGCCCACGTTACGCGACGGACCAACCGTGACCGTCGGCGTCGCCGCCATCGGGGGGCTCGCCGTCGCCGCGGTCCACGCCACTGTGGACTACGCGCTCCACATCCCCCTCTACACCATCACTGCCGCCGCCCTCGCCGGCCTGATCATCCCGCCCCTGCGCCCGGCCCCGACGCGCGCGAGTCGCCTCGCCTTCGCCGCGCCCGCCGCCCTCCTGCTCATCGTCACCACCACCATGGCCTTCGGCTGGGGACGCCTCATCGCCTTCGATGACCAGGGCGTCCTCGCCCGTGCCAGTTTACGGCAGCTCACCGATACCATGCGCTGGTCGCCAACCTCACCCTATGCCTGGTACAATTTCGCCGACCGCCTGAAAAACGTCGGGACACCGGAAAGCAGTCTCCTCGCCCGCCAGGCCTTGCAACGGGTTGCCGAACTCGATCCGAACAACTACCGTCTCATGAACGACGTCGGTCACGCCTTCATGGCCCTCGGTGACATCGATAACGCCCGCAAATCCTTCGCCCGCGTAAAAGAACTGCGCGACTGGGTCCAAGTCCCAGACCTATAGTTCAGTTATCACCCATGAATCATCTCTTTGTTGGCGCCGTCTTTCCCTTCGTAATCAGCATCCTGATCTACGCCGCGCGCCGCGGTCGCGCCTCGATCAACTTCTTGATCCTTACGCCTCTCGCCATGCTCGTCTGCGCCACCTGGGCCGTGCTTCCCGACTTGCCCCGCACCTTCGGCCTCGCAGGCTTTGACCAGAGCATCTCCATGAACCCCATAATTGATATTTTTTTCTGGCACTACACCCTGAACCTCCACGAGTCCTACTCGCCCTGGTTCAACCTCGGATTCGTGGCCATGCTCGCCACCCTCTTCTGGGCCGCCTGGCGCGAGCTGCGCCGCTTGGAAACATCACGCCCCGTCGCGGGAGAGGGCCAACATCAGCGCCAAGTGAAGGTCCCCGGTGAGCCCCTCCACGCACCTCCACTCACCCACCAAAGGAAACCCTGAGCCATGGCCCATTCCACCTTGCACTTCGCCGCGGGCCTCGCCATCGGATCCGCCGCCGCCCTCCCACCGCTGCTCTGCGCCTGGCACCGCGGCCAACAACTCGCACCGGCCTTCGCCCGCTGGTTTGCCATCGGCTATGCCACCGGCACCTTCGCCGTCGTGCCTGCCATCCTGCGCAACCTCGGCGTCCCCGATGCCATTTGTGATGGCCCCTGGATGAATGTATTCCTGCTCTATCCTTGGATGAATGCCGTCAAACCCGGCGCAGTCACCATGGGCCCGCTGGTCCTTGCAACCATACTCGGCGCCCAATACGCCCTGCTCATCGCTGCGCTCGTCTGGACCCGGCACGCGCTGCACAAATCGCAGGCCACGCCTCCCGCCTGAACACCACGCACCGCGTCTCACTCCCCCTCGCGCACGCGCTCCTCCACGTCATCCCGCCGCACGCAACGAAATCCGCGATTGTGCCGACCGTTCGCCGGATCGCACACCACCCGGTTCGCGCACCGCAATCCATAGGTCGGTCCGAATGTGTCACCACCACCCTCGCCGCCCTCACGACTCCCGCTGAGCCAGGACCCGCCCCGCACAACGCGCCCATAGCCCAACCGCGGCCCGGTCGTGTCCGGCGACTTCGCCGCCGCCCGCCCGTACCATTCCGGATCGAAAAAGTCCCAGCACCACTCATAGACATTCCCCGCCATGTCATAGAGCCCGTACCCGTTCGCCATGTCGATGCCCGCCGGTTGCTGCGTGCCGTTATAGTATCCAACTGGCGTAGTCCCGAGCGTTTCGTCGGCATCAAACGGATCCCCGCTACCCCAGTAATTCGCCTTGTCACCCGACGCACGGTTCGCCACCGATTTCGCTCCCGTAAACCAGGGAAAATGCTGCCCCACCAGATTGCCTCGCGCCGCCTTTTCCCACTCCGCTTCCGTCGGCAACCGGTACCCGTTGCGGGTAAAATCACACTGCCAAGTGGCAAATTCGATGCAGGTCTCGAGGTCTTCCATCGCGCTGCGATAATTCGCGTAGGCCAATGCCCCGTACCACGTCACCTCGACGCAAGGAAAAGCATCACGCCCTGCCAACGGCTGAAACCGTCCTTCCGCAAATTGGATTTCACAGTTCCAGTCGTCCAGATCAACCAGTTCCTGGGACTGCCCCTGCGCATTGCTCACGCTAGTGCGCCCCGCCACCACCAGCCCTTCCTCCATCGCCCACTGCAGCACGCGACACATCTCGGCATTGCTGACCTCGTACCGGTCCATCCAGAATGCGCGCACATACAAATGGTGCGCCGGTCGCTCATCCGCCGCGCCCAAGCCGGAACGATCCCCCATGCCGAACCGCCCCCCCGGCACCAGCGCCAGCTCCACGGCACACGCGCACCAACCGGCATGCAGAATCAACAAACCGGTCCAACACCACCCAGTGCGTCG
>JAQCIA010000219.1 GCA_027620105.1 Verrucomicrobiota bacterium
CGCGGCAATGGAGATGGGTGTGGCGATCATGCGTCCAGTGCAAAGTCCCAGACCAAGGGCAGGTGATCGGAATAGGTCACGGCGGGCATCCAGAAGCGCTGCGAGCGGATACCGGGACTGTGCAGAATGAAGTCGAGCTGGCGGTTCGGCGTCCAGCTGGGAAAGGACGGCACGCAGCCGACGTTCGCGCTCGTCAATCCCGTGGCGGCAAGAAAGAGGCCCATTTCGCGATCCCCCCAGAGGGCGTTGAAATCGCCGGCAACGACCACGGGTTGGCGGGCGGTTTTGACGAGCCGGTGCAGTTCGCTCAGTTGATGGTGGCGAATCCGAAAGGTCAAGGCGAGGTGGACGAGAAAGATCGTGACGCCTTCGAGTTCCAGTTCGATCACCAGGCGCTTGGCGCCTTCGGTGAAGTAGTGGAAGCGCTCGCCGGTGATGGTGTCCCGGCTCAGGAACGCATTGCCCTGTTTGCTCATGATGGGGATCAGGCGTGCCATGCTCGTCTCCGGGTACTTGGAAGCGTAGGCATGGTAGTGGCCCAGCTCGTGGGCGATGTGTTCGGCTTGATTCCGCCGGCCGGAGCGGAACGATCCCTCGTCGACTTCGATCAGGCCCATGACATCGGGGTCGACGGAGCGGATGAAGTCGGTGATGGCGCGGAGATTGCCGTTGGTGCGGCGCAGGTAGCCACTCCAGGGGAACATGAAGTGCCGGCCCCCGGTGCCATAGCGGATGTTGTAAACCAGAAGTCGCATACCGATTTGGGCACAGTATACCAATCTCAACCCGATGCGCACGTCCCGCGTGCCGTAGATTGCCTGTAAGATCCGTGGACATCGGATGGCGTGGCAAAGGCCGATTGAATGTCGGTGATGACCGATGCGAAGCCGGAGCTACCACCGGCGACATGCGTAGAGTCAGTATGACCCTTCATGGGTGAGTCTTCACGCGCAGATGAGACATTATGGCCATCTCTGGCGTTTCTAATATAAGTTCATAAATAGTTTATGGTAAGTTGTTTAAGAGTATATTGGACTGGAACATACCTTTTGGCATGCACGATGCTTATGTTTTTCTGTCGGTACATGTAAATCAATAGGAGGGCGGAAGATGATTATGATGAGCAGCCGTGGACCGTGGAGTTTGTTGGAAGACCTTGTGGGCTTGCAGGGCGACTTCAACCGGCTTTTTGGTGACGGGGGATGGCGTGTGCGTGCTGGGCGCGCCTTGTATCCGCCGCTGAACGTGTGGCAGTCGGCCGATGGCCTGGTGGTGGATGCCGAATTGCCGGGTGTTGACCCGAGCGCCGTCGAGCTGTCCGTGGAGGATGGACGGTTGACGATTTCCGGCGAGCGGTCGAATGGCGGGGAGCCCGGCGAGGGTGCCGCGTGCCGGGAGCGCACGGAAGGCAAGTTCAGCCGGTCGGTGGAACTGCCGTTCCGCGTGAATTCGGACCAGGTGAAGGCCACATACAAACTGGGCGTCCTGCGTGTGACGCTTCCGCGGGCCGAGGAAGACAAACCCAAGCGGATTGCCGTGCAGGCCGCGTAGGATCGAGACAACGCAAGATAAGCAATAGAGGAGTAGCAACATCATGACACAGGAAGCGCAAGTATTGGATCGCCAGGATGTGGCCACCGAGGTGGCGACACCGGAGCCGTGGCTGGCTGTGGTGGCGCCGCCCGTCGACGTGACCGAAACGAAGGACGCCATACAGGTGACCGTGGATTTGCCCGGGGTGGAGGAGCAGGCCCTGGACATCGACGTGGAGAACGGTGTGCTGACGTTGACCGGTCGCGCGCGGGTGGATGGACCGCCCAACGGCGAGCGTGTGTTGGGGGAGTTCGATGCCGTGCTTTATAAGCGCGCGTTGCGGCTCTCGGATCGCCTGAGCGCCGAAAACATCACCGCGCAGTTGAAGCACGGCGTTCTGCGCGTCTCGATTCCGAAGCGAGAGGAGAAGAAAGCCCGGAAGATTGTCGTCACCCCTGCCTGAAGGTCAGTATCAGTATGCGGACGGGCGAACGGAAGAATTCATGCTCGAACCCGAGGATGTGGTGCTGAGATTGCCGATGCGGAACTCCCTCTCCGATGGGGAGCGGGCCGGGGGGAGGGGCTTTGAGACGGGATTGTTTCGGCTAAAAGGCAATGTCCCATGTGGCGCCGAATTGGGCGGGATCGCCGTAGGTCACGTATAGCGTGTCAGCAAAATCCGGGGGTTCGAGACCGAACACATAGCCGCGCGTGACGTACCGCTTGTCGAGCACGTTGCGTCCCCACAGCGTCAGCGTCCAGTTGCCGCGGCCATAGCCGATGCTGGCGTTGAGCAGGGCATAGGGATCGCTGCGCGCGTCGTGCTCGTCTGACAGGTAGAAGGCATCCTTCCCCTCCGCATCGACGCGCGCGAAGAATCCGCGGGCGCCGTGCCACTGTGAGCCAACGAGATAGCTGTAGTTCGGCGCATAGGGTTGTTCACGGCCATCCAGCCGGTCGGCGCCATCGGCGGATTGGTAGTCACGATAGCGGGTGTCGAGCAAGGCCAGCGTCGAGAAGAGTTCCCAGTGCGCGGTGAGGCGCTGCCGGGCTTCCAGTTCGGCCCCGAGGTTGTATCCGCGGGCGGCATTATCGGTGTAGTAGACAAAGGAAGTCGGATCGGTGGGGTCGGATTGCGCAGACGTGCCGATCTGCAGGTTGTCCCGCAGCATATAGAAGAGCGTCAGGGCGATGTCGGTCCAGCCATCGAAGAAGGTCGCCTGGCTGCCGGCCTCAAAGTTCCAGACGGTTTCCGGATCGTATTTGCGCTGCTCCGGGGGGAGTGCCGGATTCTGGTTCACGCCGCTGCCCTTGAAGCCACGCGACACGCCGCCGAAAACCATCACCTCCGCATCCAGTTTCTGTTCGAGCGCCACGCGGCCACCCCACATGGTGTCGCTGCCGTCGAACCGTACACCCTGCTGATCTGAATAGTCCGTCTGCCGCTCTTCGAGGCGCAGGGCGCTGTGCAGGACGGTTGTGTCAGTGAGCCGCGTACTGATCTGCCCGTAGCTCGCGCCGGAAAGGGCATCATAGTTGCCGTTCAAGGTGTCGAATCCGGCATAGTCATCGTTCTCGCCGAGCCACGCGCCGTAGATGCCGAAATGCCAGGCTGATGATCCCCAGAGAATTTCGCCGCCGGGTTCGGAGATGATGCGAAAATCCTGTGTGGTGTTATGCCGTGTGCGTTCGAGTTTTTCCGTGAAATCGTAGCGATACCCTTCGATTGCGGGATCGAAGAAATAGGGTGAAGTTGCCCAGTAGGCGTCGTTGCCCCAATCCGCATCGTAGCTGTACTCGCTGTCCGTGTGGGTGTAGCTGGAAATGGAGAGCAGGCGAAACCGTTCCGGTCCCATCCAGGTGCCGCGCAGGCTGGCGCCATAGGTTTCCTGATGGTCGTGTCCGGGGTTGTCGGAATAGGTCTTGAGCTGGCGATTGTTGTCCGGTGTGAATTCGTCATAGCCGTTGTCGTAGTCCGACCAGAGCGTCGTCAGCATCCAGAGGACATCCGGATTGGGTTGCCAGCGGAGCTTGGCGCGCGTGGTCCATTCCTCGCGCGAGTTGGTATCGTGCCGGTCCAGATAGACGTTGTTGCGGAATCCGTCCATGGCGGTGCGTTCGACGGAGACGCGGGCTCCCAGCACGTTGGGGTCGGCCGTGATGGGGCCGCCGACGGCGGCTCCGACACCGACGAGGTTGTCCGTGCCAACCGTGACCTGCGCGCGGCCTTCGGGCGTCGCCGACGGCTCGCGCGTGCGGATTTCCATTAGCCCTGCCAGTGCCTTGGAACCGAATACGGCTGCCTGTGGCCCACGCAGGATGTTGACTTGCGCGACATCGAACAGGGATGCGTGCATGCCAATGCCGGAGAGATCCATGTCGTCTTCGATGAAGCCGACGGAAAAATTCGGCGGGCCCTCGCCCGCGAACTGACTGCGCTCGCCGATGCCCCGGATCTGAAAATAGCGCGGGCGCGACGTGCCGCCCGCCGCCGTGAGGTTGGGGGCGAGCGCGAGGATCTGCTGAAGATGGCCGGCGCCGGTGTCGGTTAGCGATGCGGCATCCAGGATGGTGGCAGGGGAGGATGCATCTGGCAGGCTGACGGCGCCTGGCGCGGTGTGGACGGTCAGGTCGCTGAGTTCGTAGATGGTGTTGGTGGCGGTGGCTGGGGAGGAGAAGTGGAGCAGGATGAGAAGCAGGAAAAGGGGGGAACGGCCAACGTTCAACTGGCAACGTGCAACGTTGCAAGGAGGAAAGGCTGAG
>JAQCIA010000220.1 GCA_027620105.1 Verrucomicrobiota bacterium
CTTTCGCATCATGAGTCATTCCACCCTAAGGCCGGCATCATGGCGATGGCGTGCACCATGAGGCAAGGGAAATGGCACCGGGATTCGGCGGCGCTTGCTCCGCGAACGCGGCTGCCGTTACACTGAAGGCACCACGCGCGTTGCAAGGGAAGGGAGTCTGTATGGATCCACAAATCAAAGCACCCGTCACGGTCATGCGGATGGCCGCCACCGATCGCGTCTATGTCGGCCATCCCACCGTACTCGCCCTGCCGGGTGGGCGCATTCTCGCTGCCGTTGATCTGCAGGGGCCCGATGTCAAGTCGCTGGCGGGCACCAAGAGTCGCTTCGCGGACACAAGTCACTGGCTGCAGGGGCGTTTGTTTGTCTCACAGGACGAAGGCGCCACCTGGTCGCAGAAAATGGATTTTCCTTTCGGCCATCCCTGCCTGTTTCGCGACGGTAACCAACTCTATTTGCTGGGCCATCGCGGCCGCCTCATGATCATGCGCTCCGCGGACGGTGGCGAAACTTGGAGCAAACCCGTCGAACTGGTACCGAAAGGTGGCGATACCGCTGTCTACAGTTACGCACCTTGCAGTGTGCTCAAGGCCGACGGTCATTTCAGTGTCGCCCTCCTGCGTACAAATGGATCCGATCACCGTCGCATCACGCCGGATACGCTGGCGCCCGTGCTGCTGCGCGCGCCTGAAGGCTTCAACCTGACCGTGTCGAAAAGCTGGACGTGGTCCGAGACGGGGCCAACGTTTGCGAATTCGGAAACGGAGCCCGCGCCCGGTTTGCCAATGTTTGAATCGACGCCGGCGTCGCCCGCCGCGCCAGCCAGCGCCAGGCCCCCCACGGTACCACCACCAGGCTGGACCTATCCGCATGTCGTCACAATCCCTGATGCGCGCCACGCCTGGCACGATCACGCGGGAAGCCTCGCACACCTGATCTTTTCCGTCCCGAGCCCGAAAGGAAACGCGGCAGTCATTGCACGCTATCGCGCCGACGCGGATGGCACCACCCGCGCGAGCGGTCGTCCGCTGTGGTTTTCGCTGCCCGGTGGGCAGCGGCGCTTTCACATGGTGTGGGATCCCGAGTCGCGGCAATACTGGCTGCTCAGCACGCACGCGCGCGGCAGCCTCCTGCAACAACACCCCGCACCCGGCGCCTCATCCTCTGCCGCCAGCGCGCGTCCGCAGCTTCTGCAACTGAGCTACGCCGACAACCTTGTGGACTGGTCCCATGCGGCCTGGATCGCGGGGTCGCCAGCCGATCCCTTGACCGATCCCGCCATGGATGTGCGCGGACGCGATCTGTGCGTGGTTGCCTGCGCTCGGGATGCCGACGATCCGAGCGTGCGCCACACCAAGCGCCTCGTGTTCGGATTGGTCCGCGATTTTCGTGGCCTCCTTTGCGGGACAACCTAGCCTGCGCCGCCATGCAACCGACGCACCTTATCGTGGATGGCAACAACCTGCTGCATGCGTGGCGGTCGCGGGCCGAACTGGCCCGTGATTTTGCGGGCGGACGCCAGGCGCTGGCCCGCATGCTCGACAAGGTGACCGCCGCGATCAATGCCGACCTGCTACTCGTTTTCGATGGAACCATGGGTGGACGGGATGACAGCCTGAGCGGCGAAGGCATTGAAGTGCTGTACGCGACACCGGACACGCCGGCGGACACCGTCATTGAACGCCACGTCCGCACCGCGCCGCGACCGCAGGACTTGCTAATCGTCTCGTCCGACCTTGGGGTTCAGCGCACCTGTGCGGCCGCGGGTGCCGAAGTCATGGGTTGTCCGCAATTCTTGGCCTGGGGAGAGGATCGGGTCCGATCGCTCGGCGAACAAGCGCGTCGAAACTCGGGGCGGAAGCCGGGCCCCACGCTTGGCGATTTCTTTCCGCAGGGGCCACGTGCCGGCTGACGCAGCGTCGCCCTTGCCACACAGCCCACGGCACGGCATCATGGGCGCACAGAGAGGAACATAATGAGTAAAACATGCAAATCCCTTCGTAGCGCCGTGCTATTCACGGTGCTAAGCATGGTCACCCTGGGCTGGATACAGTCCGGAGTGGCCCAGACGAACGACACCGCTGCGACATCAGGAGATACAATGGGAACAGAGAAGCCGTCCGCAAACCCCGTCATCATTATTGAAACGTCATCCGGCACCATCCGGGCCGAACTCTGGGCAGACAAGGCGCCCGACACCGTCGCCAACATGCTCAGCTACATCGGGGACAAGTTTTATGATGGCACGATTTTTCACCGCGTGATGAGCGGGTTCATGGTGCAGGGCGGTGGCTTTACGCCAGACATGCGCCAGAAAGCGACCAAACCTCCCGTGCGCAATGAAGCGCGCAGCGATGTGCCCAATGCGCGCGGCACCCTGGCCATGGCGCGTACCGGCGTCATCGACAGCGCCACCAGCCAGTTCTTCATCAATCTGGTGGATAACGGCTTCCTGAACCATCAGAACAAAACCCAGCAGGGGTTTGGTTACTGCGCCTTCGGCAAGGTCGTCGAAGGCATGGACGTGGTCGATGCCATTGCCAAGGCGCCGACCACCACGGTGGGAGGACACGAGAACGTGCCCAAGCCGTCGGTGACAATCACCAGCATCCGCCTCGCGGACTGAGAGAAGGCATGCAGCCGCCCGCGGTCGATTTCCTTTATGTGAACATCGGCCGTGGGCACCCTTTCTACCTCGATGGTATTCACGCGTGCCTACCGGAAGCTGCGGTCGGGAACGTGCGCGATGTGCTGGATCTCTGCCGCGGTCCGGCCGGCGGATTCTGGCGACTCGCCCGCTGGCTCTACACCCGGGGATCGTCACGCGGGGGAAGTCGTCCGCTCTATTCCCGTCTACGCCGTTGTCTGCCTTTTGATCGCCCGAGCCCGCTGCTGCGCTGGCTGGGCGCTCCACTGGCGCGCGCACGACCTGCCGCCCCGCGGTCGCTGCTTGTTTCGCACCCACTGGTGGTGGCCATGCTGCCGCCCGATGCGCGCATCTACTATCAACATGGAGAACTGGCGGTGCCACGCGAAGCCTTGCTCCAAGGCCCGCACCACGTGCTGGTCCCCGACCAGAACGCCGCTTCTGTTTTCCTGAAGGCGGGATTCGCGCCGGAAAAGGTGTTGGTGACGGGACTCTGTATTGAGCCGCCGCTGGTTGCGCAGGCCTCCACGGCATACCCGGCGCGCAAGCAACGGCTGGCATCGGACGTCCCGCTCACCGGTGCGTTTCTTTCCTCGGGCGCGGAACCCCGCCTGCATGTGCATGCATTGGTCGAGGCCGCCGTCAGTGCGGTGTCGTCCGGCGGTGGCGTGATGCTGATCGCCCGCCTGGACGGGGAATTTCACGCGCACGCGGTGACCACATTCGCTGCACGGGGCCTGCCGCTCGTGCTGGCGGATGCGGAAGCCGCAGCGGCTCCCAAGTCCACCGAACGCGCCACACTCTACGTCTATCGCACGCGCCGAGCCCTGCAGCACATCACGGCACAACGCTTTCCGCTATGGGACTACTTCTGCGCCCCACCCCATGAGCGCAGCCACTGGGCGCTGGGGCTCGGACTGCCCATGTTCATTGTGGACCCGCCCATCGGCACCTTCGCGCCGCTGAACCGTGAGCGCCTGCTCGCCGAAGGCGTGGCGGAAGCGCTTTCGCCAGATGCGGGTTCATCATTCGCGGCACGTCTGAACGCGATGCGCGCCGACGGCACGTTGATCGGAATGGCAGAAGCCGGATGGGGGAGGTATAACATCAACGGATTCGCCCGCGCGGCCGAGATGATGTTGGCGGCGCAGCAGAACGCGGGTTTAGATTCCGAGATTCGACAGTGTCGTGCAGATTGAATTCACAATCTGCACCAGCTTCGGATGCGAAGCTTCAAACTCTTTCACGGATTCGGACAGGGCGTCGCGCGATGTCTGCTGGTCTTCGGCGCTGGCGTCTGGACGGGTGGCTTCATGTGCCGATAACGCAACCTGCCGCGCGATGTTCTGCGCCTGCTCCGCCTGCGTCTTGGAGAGTGTCCCCACTTCCTGACGCAAGGTGACCAGCAGCGCCGCCAACTCCGTTTTCTTCTCTTCGGAAACGGAATTCAGGCCGCGCACCCGGGTTTCCAGCTTGGTCAGTGTTTCGTCCAGCATCGTCTGCTCCTAAATGGCAACTGTGGTGCACTCAACAAAAGGCATTGTGGCGCCGCGAGCGAGCGCTGTCAACGGCCGGCGGCTTCCCCGCAGCGGTAGGCCATGGCTGCGCCAAAGTCGTTGGGAATTGCCGTGAGTGGTCCTTGAGCG
>JAQCIA010000221.1 GCA_027620105.1 Verrucomicrobiota bacterium
ACCGCCGTCCCCGCAGCAGCAGCCCCCGCGTTTTCTGAACGACTGGTGGGCGCGTGCGGGGGTTGCCAGCACCGCCTTTTTCCGATAAGGTAAGACAACCTTAAAACTTCAAAAACGTGGAGCGCGAGCATGGACGCCGCTAAACCGCCGCAGAGCAAGTATCGCACCGTATTGATCAAGCTCAGCGGAGAGGCGTTTCAGAGCAAGTCCGACGGGCTCTGCATAGACCCCACGATTACCGCGGCCATTGCACAGCGCCTGAAAACCGTGAAGCAAATGGGGGCCCGCGTCGCGGTGGTGGTTGGCGGCGGCAACATTTTTCGTGGCGTCACCGGGGCCACCCGCGGCATCGACCGCACTTCTGGCGACTACATGGGCATGCTGGCCACGATCATCAACGCGCTGGCGCTGCAGAACGCACTCGAAAAAATCGGCGTTGAGACGCGTGTGCAGACCGCCATCTCGATGCAAAAGGTGGCCGAACCGTTCATTCTCCGCCGCGCCCTGCGGCATCTCGAGAAGGGGCGCATTCTGATTTTTGCTGGTGGCACCGGGAATCCCTATTTTTCGACCGATTCGGCCGCGGCCCTGCGCGCGAGCGAGATCGGCGCGGATGCCTTGTTGAAGGCCACCAAGGTGGATGGCATTTATAGCGAAGATCCGAAGGTGAATCCGCAGGCCACGCGCTACACACAGATCACGTATCACGAAGCCTTGCAGCGGTCGCTCAAGGTGATGGACGGCGCGGCGTTCTCCATTTGCATGGAGAATCGCATTCCCATCGTCGTGTTCAACTTTTTCGTGGAAGGCAGCATCGAAGGGGTGGTGCAGGGGCAGGAAATCGGCACATTGGTAACGCTGTAGCGGGTAGAAGCGGGCCTGAAGCATGCACGCCCGGGCGGGCGTCGTCGCGGCGGGCCGCAGATTTGGAGGAGTGAAAATGGAATCCGTCGAAGCAATTCTGTTGGACGCCGAAGACAAGATGGCGAAATCGCTGACCTTTCTCAACGAGCAGTTCTCGGGGATTCGGACAGGCAAGGCGTCGCCCGCATTGGTGGAGAATATTCAGGTGCCGTACTATGGCACCCCCACGCGCCTGCGCGAGATCGCCGGCATTGCCACGCCCGAAGCGCGGTTGATTGTGATCAGTGCTTACGATCCGACGGCCCTGGCGGATATTGAGAAAGCGATTCTGGCGGCGAATCTGGGGGTCACCCCGATGAACGACGGACGCGTGATTCGCGTGCCGATTCCCGAGTTGAATGAAGAGCGGCGCAAAGAGATGACGAAGGTGGCGCGGCGCATGGCGGAGGAATGTCGGGTTGCGGTGCGGAACGTGCGGCGTGACGCCAACGAGCACGTCAAGAACCTGCAGAAACAGAATGCGATCAGCGAAGATGTGCGCGACCAGACCCTGAAGTCCGTGCAGCAGGACACTGACAATTGCGTGACGAAGGTGGATGGGTTGTTGAGGGCCAAAGAAGCCGAAATCATGGCCGTTTAAGCGGGTGCGAGGGCGGGTGCGAGCGCCGTTGACCAGACCCGGAACCGCGTGATATCTTGCAGTTCACTGGTTGGGGAATAGATAAGTCTGAGCCTGAAGGAGATTCGACTATGGAAGACGATGACTCGACGAATAGCGGAAACACCCTGCCTCCCAAGCTGGATTTACGGAAAAGTGGGATTCTGAAGCCAGCGACGCCCGCAGCGGGTACGCCTGTTGCTCCAGGTGCGATTGCACCAGCGCCAGCAGTGGCGTCAGCAGCGCCCGTTGCAGCGCAACCAGTGGCGGGCGCGCCACGTCCGATCATTCCAGGCGCTCAGCCAGCCTGGAAGCCGAAGCCCGTGATGCCAGCAGCGGCGGTGGCTTCGGTTGCACAGCCCCAGCCCACGCCGAAAAAGGACACGTCCCGTATCCCGCTCGAAGCGGCGAAACCGCGGGTCGAAAAGGCGATTCCCGTCGCCGGGATGGAGGCCCCTTCCACGGTCAAGATATCGAAACCCGGTGATACCGTGCAGATCACAGGTTTGCCCAAGCCCGATGATGTGGAGGCCGCCGAAAAACGCAAGACGTCACGCATTTCGCTGGACGCGGTCTTGAATGATTCCACGCGCGAAGCGGATACTTCCGGCCCCAAGACCATTCGCCTGAAGCGTCCGGGGGAGGCGCCGACGGTAAAGGCCGGGGCCGCGGGTGGCGACGAGAGTGAAAAGGGTGCGAGCCAGACGCAGCGCAAGACGATTGTGGTAAAGCGTCAGCAGAGCACGGCCGCCGGGCAGAAAATTTCGGTGGCCCGTGCCGGCGGGGGGAACGCGGCCGCGGATGGTGCGCCGTCCGACATGCCGGTGATGTCGGTACCGGCCCCGCATGGCGTCTTCGGGTTCTTCGCCGTTGCGGCAACTCTGGTACTGGGTGTGGTGGTCTACATGTTTGCGGCGCAGGCGATTGGCCCGAACAGTTGTATGACGCAATACTCGGTCTGGACGGAGGGCCCGAATCTGTCATGGCCCGGCAAGATATTACCGAAGTAACAGGAACAGCGCATATGTCAGGCGAAAAGATTGTTAAGATCGACGCAACGAACTGGAAGCAGGAAGTGGTGGGGGCGGCTGGTCCCGTCCTGGTGGACTTTTGGGCCGAATGGTGCGGTCCCTGTCGGGCGATGAACCCCACGCTCGAAGCGCTGTCGGAAGAATTGGCCGGGAAGCTCAAGATTGCCAAGGTGAACGTGGATGACCTCGCCGAACTCGCGGCTGAATTCGGTATCCGTTCCATCCCTACCTTGATGATCTTCAAAGGGGGCCAGGCGGCGGAGACGATGGTCGGTGCCATGAGCAAGGACGCTCTGAAGGCCAAGATCAGTTCGCATCTTTGAGCGCATCGGCAGCGCGCGATTCGGAAAAGGACGGCTCGGCGAGCCGTCCTTTTTCTTTCAGGATCGTGCGGATGCACAGGCCGGGGACGCCATGTTTAGCCCGAAGATTTCACCAGTCTCGTGCGACTGGCGAAACTTGCGGCTCAGAACGCGTCGAAGGCGATCATGTCCGGTTCCACACCAAGCGTTGCGAGCATTTTGCGCACCGAGCGAATCATCATGGGCGGGCCGCACAGGTAGTATTCGATGGCTTTCGGATCCGGGTGGTCCTTCAGGAAGCGGTCCAGCACCGCCTGGTGAATCATACCCGTCGGCCCGCTCCACGCGTCTTCCGGTTGTGGTTCACTGAGTGCAATTTCGAAAGCGAAGTTGGCGTGTGCGCGTGCGAGTTCCTGAAACTCCGTGTCGTAGAATATTTCACGTTTCGAACGTGCGCCGTACCAGAAGGTGACTTTGCGCGAGGTGTGCCGCGCTTGGAAGAGGTCAAGCAGATGGCTGCGCAGGGGCGCCATGCCGGCGCCACCGCCGATGTAGAGCATTTCGCGATCTGTGTCCTTGATGAAGAAGTCGCCATGCGGTCCGCGCACGGTCACGGGGTCCCCCGGCTTCAGGCTGAACAGATAGGACGACGCGATGCCGGCCGGTGCGCTGAGTCGGGCGGCGGGCGGCGTGGAAATGCGCACGTTCAGCATGATGCGGTTGCTGTCCGACGGCGGATTCGCCATGGAGTAGGCGCGAAATGTGGGGTCGAGGTTCTGCGCTTGCAGTTGTCCAAAACCCTGCTTTTCCCAGTCGGCGCGGTGTTCGGGGGGCAGGTCGAAATCGGCGAAGCGCAGGCTGTAGGGCGGGATATCGATTTGCGCATAGCTGCCCGCGCGGAACGGCAGGGCTTCATCCGTTGGCAGGGCGAGCACCAGTTCCCGGATAAAGGTGGCGACGCTGCGGTTTGATACGACGGTGCAGGCGATGCGGCGAGCCGAAAATGCCGCCTCAGGGATTTCAACGTCCAGGTCGCCGGACACGGGTACCTGGCATGAAAGCCGATAACCGTTCGCGCGATCCTGTTCCTTGACGAGGGCATTCTCGTTGGGGGTCAGAGGGCCGCTTTGACCACGCAGGCGACAGAGGCAGGTGGCGCAGGCACCTTTGCCGCCGCAGGCGGAGGGCATAAAGATGTTTTCCGCGGCCAGCGTGGCCAGGAGCGGACGACCGGGTGCGACGTTTAGGACCCTGCGGCCACCATTCAGCGTAATTTTGCAGGTGTCATTCATTGAATTTGTACTATGTGCGCAGGTGTGGATAGGGTCAAGTGTGGGCATTCCGGTCGGATTGAATTGGCGGGGGACCTCGGGGAAGATACGGGATTTCAATCGGGAGAAACTGTG
>JAQCIA010000222.1 GCA_027620105.1 Verrucomicrobiota bacterium
GAAAATCCCAAGACGCGCAGGACGGCCTGTCTTGGTTGTCGCGCGCGAGCTGCGACTGGGCAACACCCTGGGGGGGGAATAACCCGATCTATCACTGGTACTACATCACGCAGGCCAAGTTTCATGCGGGTGGCGAAACTTGGACGAGCTGGAACAAGCAGTTCTCGCCATCGCTGGTGCGAAATCAGACGGTGATTCCAAGCGCCATCGCGGATACTACAGGCAAGCTTGTGGATATCGGCTACTGGAAGGCCGCCAGTCAGGCGGAACAATCCCAGAGTTATGTGTATAACACAGCCCTGTGCGCCCTGATGCTGCAAGTCTACTACCGCTACCTCCCGACCTTCAAGACCGTGGAAGATGTCGAAGCAGCCCCGGCACCGCTGACGAGCGAGACCGGCGAAGTGGATATTCAGGTGATGTAGCGGAACGGTCGTTGCGCAACGTTCAACGCGCTGACGTGACGCGCACACTGTTTCGGGGAGGAAGGACGGCTCTCCGGGCCGTGCGTGCTGCTCCCAAAAGTCCTTCCGGCCGACCAGCCCGGATTTCGGCATCTTTATTGAGCGTTGGAAGTTGAACGTTTAACGTTTCCCCATCCATCCTTCCTGCCTATGCTCCCTGCATGGGCGCTGAATCCCGCATCCGCGTGCTGCCAACGCACGTAGCCAACAAAATCGCCGCCGGCGAAGTGGTCGAACGGCCGGCTTCGGTGGTGAAGGAGTTGATGGAAAATGCCATCGACGCCGGGGCCACGCAGGTTGACGTGGCCATCACAGCCGGTGGGCGCAAGCGCATCGCCGTGAACGACAATGGCGGGGGGATGAACCGCGACGACGCGCTGCTGGCGATCGAGCGCCAGGCCACCAGCAAGATTCGCGACGTCGAGGACATCGAACACATCCAGACCCTGGGGTTCCGCGGTGAGGCCCTGGCGGCGATTGCCTCCGCATCACGCTTCCGCCTGATCACCTGCGCCGGCGAAGGGGAGCCCGGCACGGAGGTGAATGTGGCTGCGGGCTGCGTTCAGGATGTTCGCGAGGTGGGGCGACCGGTGGGAACGACCATCGAAGTGCGCGATCTCTTCTTCAACATCCCCGCGCGCCGAAAGTTTTTGCGGGCGCACCAGACGGAGATGGGCCATGTCCGCCATGTGTTCCTGGTGCAGGCGCTGGCAAGTAACCGGGTGGGGATGCGCTTGAACGTGGACGGTCACGACGTCTACCACCTGGCGCCGGCGGGCACGCTTGTTGATCGCCTGCGCGACCTCTTCGGCGCGGACTATCTCGCGGGGCTCGTGCCGGTGGATGCCGGCGGTGACGGGCTGGCGGTCACGGGTTATGTCAGCCGTCCCGGCCGGTCCCGCGCGGACCGCGAAGAGCAGTTTGTTTTCGTGAACGGGCGTGCGACATCGGCGCCAGCCATCCAGTACGCGATTCGAGAAGCCTATCGCGCCGCGTTGCAGAAGGACCGGCATCCCGCGGTGTTTCTGTTTGTGTCCATGGATCCGGGCGAAGTGGATGTGAACGTGCATCCCACGAAGCGCGAAGTGCGGTTCCGCAATGGGGGCGCCGTGCGCGACGCGGTGATGGCCGCCATTGGCAAGGCGTTGGCAACAGCCGGCGCCAGCAGCGGGGACCTTGCGGCGTCATCCGGGGAGCCACTGACCCGAGCGGCGCCGCCGTGGGCTGCCGAGCAGCTGGGGATCGAGGGGTTGCCGTCGCCGCGAGCGTTCCACTACCCGCGCGCAGAACTGCCGCCGGCCGACGACACGGGTCTCGCTTTCGCGGGCGGGGCCGCACCGGCGAAGCAAAAGCCTGAAGGCGATGATGCGGCCGGTGCGCCTGCGCCAGCCGGGAATTCACCCTGGGCCTGGTGCAGCGTGGTGGGCCTGATCGGTGGGCAGTACGTGTTACTGGAAACCGAGGATGGGATGGTGATCATGGACCCCCGCGCGGCGCACGAGCGTGTGCTCTATGAGCAGTTTCTGGCCGATGTGGAGCGACACAGGGTGCCCGGACAGAATCTCCTCCTGCCCGAGACGGTGGCGATGCGTCCGCCCGATGCAGCGCGCGTTCGCAAGCATCTGGACGTGATGAAGGCCATGGGCTTCGGTATCTCGGAGTTCGGCGGCGATACCTTTGTGGTGGATGCCTTGCCCGCATACTTCTCGGAAACGTCGTCACAGATTCTGCTGGGGGAGGTGGCGGGTGAAATTGAGGCCGCCGGCCTGCGGCGCGGATCCGGGCGCTGGCGCGAAGAGCTCGTCGCGCAGGCGGCCTGTCGGGCTGCGGTGCGCAGCCGCGCCCGCCTGCGGCTTGAGGAGGTGGAGCGCCTGGTGATGGACCTTGCGCGCGCCGAAATGCCCTATACCTGCCCGCGCGGTCGCCCGACCTTGATGTTCACCTCGCTGAAGGAACTGGATCGAAAGTTCGGGAGAGAGTAGGGGGCGTGCCTGCGCCGCGAAACTTCTGCTCCGCCCGCATTGCAAAGACGATGAAGACCTCCTGCTTCTTGAGGCGATAGAAAATCCGACAGGGAGGCACAATCACTTGTCGATGCGGCAAGTTTGGAATCTCTTGGGGGATCGCGCCTGATCATGCGTAACGGTCCGCTGCTCCTGTATGGCGCGCGCACAACACGCCCACCACCGCCCAGTTTCCAGGCGGGGAACGGGACAGGCCCCGGGGGGGCTATTTGGCTTGGTTCTACTTTTTTGGAAAGTACTTCACGCCCGCGATGTCTTTAAAGTGTTCATCTTGAGTCCAGATCGTTGCCGAGGCGGCTCGCGCCGTTGCAAGGATCAGGCTGTCCGCCATCGGAAGCGTGTGCTCAAGACTCAACCTTGCGGCTTCAACGGCGAGTTGCGGAGTAACCGCCACCACGGTCCCCTTTTGCATGGCTGCTGAGGCCTGAAGGGCGGCATCTTCCCCGGATTCACGAAGCAAAACCTTGTAGACCTCGTAGAGGATGACGACAGGCACAACCAGCAGGGAGGAATTCTGAAGTGCGGGCTCAAAGCGCTTGGCGTTGAGTTCGTCGGCGAAATAGGCAAGCCAGCCGGAGGACGCGACCACATTCACACCCGGTCGTCCTCCCGATCACAAGCGGTGTTGATTCCTTTTACGAACCCACGCAGCTCTTTGATGTTACGTTCGGGGATCAGCTCGATCCTGCCCTGCTGCTCAACGATCTGCAACTTCTGACCGGGACGAAGCTTCATCCGGGTCCGAACGCTTTTGGGAATGACGACTTGAAACTTGGGCGAGACAGTAACCGCTTGCATGCCGCCTCCTCTATCGATCGCGATCTCGTGCTACGATAGCACGATCGATCGGAGTTCGTCAATCTGCTCGGCCAACGCCCACGCCGAGAGGACCGGTGTCCGCGGCGTGAGGCGTGCCTTGTGTCCTTTCCGCAGGCCTCATGCCGCGGATCGCGGGTGCTCGCCGGCGTGATGTTCGGCGGGCCGTGAGCGATTGTGAAGGGGTGGACGCTTGCTCGTTTTCTTCGCTGGTCCATTGTCGCAAGGATGCGCGAGGCCTCCCTGACGGGGGTGAACGTTTGACTTCGTCACGCGTGGGTCAGTCGGGCGACGGTTTTGGTTCCAGATAGACGTGGATGATGCCGAAGGTTTGGCGGGTGGGGGTGATGTAGGCGTTGGCTTCGGCGAGGGTGAGGTCGGGGGGGGCGAACACGAGGAGGACAGGGACGCGTGGCGCGAGCATGGCGGAGGCCGCGGCCACGTCTTCCGGGCCTCCCAGCGGATGTTCCATGATGGTCCGTTCCGGCGCTTCCCGATCTTCGTGCCATTTCTCCTGAATGTCCACCAGGGCGGCGGTCAGCCCGTTGGTGGTGTGTTGCAGGCGCAGTTCGCTGGGCTGGACGACACGGTCTTCGCGGCGCCGGTTCTCTTCGTCGGGTATGTAGGCGCGATAGAATAACTGATCAGGCTCCGGTGGTTCCACACGGATACCGTCGTCGCGCTCCAAGCCATCCAAAAACTTGCAGGCGGCATGGATTTCGTCGAGACGCAGGTTCCCGGAAAAGCGAATGCGTACATAAGGATCGATTCCGTCCTGCACCAGTGCGGCAACGGTTGCGGTCAGACCGGTTGTGCTGTGTGGCCCGGCGCTGGTGGCGCCGAAACCGTCCAGGGTGTAGCGCGTCGGGGCGGGGCGGGCGGCGCCTTCGGTGGGGCTGACGGTGAGCAGGCCGTCGCGTACGCGCGGGCCGTTGGTGCGGGGTTCGGG
>JAQCIA010000223.1 GCA_027620105.1 Verrucomicrobiota bacterium
TGGGCCGATGGAGGGCGAGCGTCCCGCGAGCCGCAGGCTTAAGTAAGCGCCATTGCCTGCTGTCCGGATCATAGACGCCGTACTTATAGGCGGTCGGCGATCCGTGCATCTTGATGCGGACATCCAGGGCCCAGTCCGGATACTCCCCGAGTGCATCACCAACGCCTTGGATTCTTCCCAGTTCCCCAACTGCGGATCACTTCCCAGTCCGCGCCATGAAGCGCGCCGGATGCTGGACGACTTCTACCAAACCCTGTATACCGCCGCTGACTGAGTGCCCGTCGCACCGTCGGCGTTTGCCGCACGCCGCGCCTTCGCCACCAACCATCCACAAGGAGTGTCATCGCGTTCATGACGAGCACGATCATATATGCCATTGTTCACGTGCTTGGCTTGATCAGCATTGGTGTCCTCGCGCGCCGCCTCGGCTATCTCAGTGAATTTGACACCGGACGCTGGAGCCGCGTGGTGGTGGATTTCCTGCTGCCCGCCCTGGCGTTTCACACCATCATGAATAACCTGGACGCCGACCGTCTGCGCGTCCTTTGGTTTTCACCGGTCATCGCCTTCGGCATGATGGCTGTCGGGGCCTTCGTGGGCTACTTGCTGGCACCACGCGGTGCTCAATACTCGCCGGAGTTCGTCCGCACCTTCCGCCACTTCTGCGCCATGAATAATTATTCCTTTCTCCCCATCGTCCTTGTGCAGCGCGTGTGGGGAAGCGGCGCGCTGGCGGAATTCTTCATTTTCAACCTCGGCTCTGAACTGGCCTACTGGACCGTGGGCGTGACCATGCTGACCCATCACCCGCCCTGGCAAACCGCGCGCCGGATGCTGTCACCCAACCTGATTGTCATTCTGCTCGCCGTCGTCCTGAAACTCGCCGGCTGTCAACCGTACATTCCGTTGCCCGTATTGGAACTCACCCGCGCACTCGGTGCCGGTGCCGTCCCCCTCATCCTCATCCTCGCCGGCGCCGGTCTGCACCCCCTGATCCCCCATTTTCATCACAAGCTTGCGCTGACCGCACTCGTCGCCCTGCGCCTCCTCATCATTCCCGCGATCAACCTTACGCTGCTCCACCTGCTCCCGCTCGCCACGGAGGTTCGCCGTCTCGCCTGTGTGGTTGCGGTCATGCCTTCGGCGCTCATGTCCGTCATCCTCTCCCGCCGCTACGCCGGTGACCCGGAGTTGGCTGCGGAAGTCGCCCTGGCCACCACCTTGCTTTCCGTCATCACCGTCCCCCTGATCCTCGGCTGGCTCCTGCGTTAGCCGCATTACGGCCCGCACAAGATTGCCTTTACGCCCGACCTCCCCCTCTTCATAATCAAAACTTCTTGGAGGAAGCTCACATGATGAAGCCATTGATCAGCAGTGCCCTGCTTGTGATCGCCTGCGTTGGTTGCGCGAGCATGCAGGGGAACCCCACCCCGAAATCATTCGATGACGATGTCGCCTTCCTCAAGCGGCATGTGGATGTCCTCGTGCTTGCCGATGCCGGCAACGCCGCCCGCGTTGCCGTCGTACCCGAATATCAGGGCCGTGTCATGACCAGCACCGCCGGCGTTCCCGGCTCACCCGGCTACGGCTGGATCAACCGTAAATTGATCAAGTCCGGAAAAACCCTGCCGCACATGAATCCCTACGGCGGCGAGGATCGATTCTGGATGGGTCCCGAAGGTGGTCAGTTCGCCATCTTCTTCCCTCCGGATGTTCCCTATGAGGTCAAGCACTGGCAAACACCCGCGATCATCGACACGGAACCGTTCCAGCTGGCGTCGGTATCGGCAACGCGCGCACTCTTTCGCAAGCGTGCCACATTCAACAATCGTGCCGGATTCACCTTTTCCGTCCAAATCGATCGCACTGTGCGCCTGCTGAATGCGATTCGCGCCGAGGAGGTGCTCGGCATCACGGTCCCGCCGACCGTCGCCTACGTGGGATTCGAAACGGAAAATCTGTTGCGCAACGTCGGCGAAAAGCCATGGACGAAAGATACAGGCCTCCTGTCCATTTGGATCCTGGGGATGTTCAATCCGACGCCGTCAACCACGGTCGTCATTCCCATCAAACCCGGCAGCGAAGCGGAACTGGGCCCCAGCGTCATCGATAACTATTTCGGCAAGGTCCCTGCGGAGCGGCTGGTCGTCACCAATCACGCCGTCTTTTTCGTCGGTGATGGCCTCTATCGCAGCAAGATCGGCATTCCGCCTCCCCGATCCCTCCCCACGGTCGGCAGCTACGACGAACAGGCCGGTGTGCTGACCATTGTGAACTACTCACTCCCCGAAAATGCCCGCGACTATGTCAATTCGCTATGGGTGGACCAGGAGCAGCCCTTCGCCGGAGACGTCGTGAATTCGTACAACGATGGCCCCCTCGAGGGCGGCCAGCACCAGCTTGGCCCCTTCTACGAAATTGAAACCTCGTCACCCGCCGCCGAACTCGGTCCCGGCGCCGAAATCACACACACGCACCGCACCTTCCATTTTCAGGGCAATGAAGCCGACCTGGATGCCATCGCACAAGCCACACTCCACGTCTCGCTCGCGGACATCCAGAACGCCTTCTAACCGTGGTGTTCTCGTCACGGCCCAGGCGAATACGTCCGCATGCCCGGTTGACCATGAAACTACCGCCTAAACAAGTGCCCATCGAGAACATGGAACAAGCCATGGCACGTATCGCGGTGTTGGAACAGGCACTCGACGATGCCATCACCTTGCTGGTCAAGCGGGACAACCTGCTCGAGTCCTACGAACGCAAACTGCGGGGCATCGACAAATCGCGCGTCAACGACCTTGGTGAACAGGACTGAGGCTTCTTGCCCCGTCCAAAATCGAATCACCGCGTGCAAGTGGCTTTGTCACTTTCTCAATGATTGTTGTAGCGCCACCGTATGGTGCATCCGGGATGTGATTAAGATTCGAGGACCGGAACGCCCCCCCACTTGCGCCGAACCCGAATCCTGCGTATAGTTTACCCACTTGGTACACGCATGAATGCTTCTTCCCAGACCCCCATGAAACTGCACGCCTGCATCGCTGGCATTCTGGCTGCGACTGGCTTTATTGCCTTTCTGCTCACGCGCAGCGGCCTTCCAACGGACAATTTCTGGCACCCCTATGTGCTCGCAACAAACCGCATTGCCCTCTTGCTGCTGATTTTCGGATCCATCTGGCTGGTGCTCTCGCTCGCCCACAACCGCGCACAATTTTTCGACCTCCAACGTCACATGGACAGCGCGAGGTTCACGGTTTACATGGTGGCCACGGTCGTGGTCATGGCTGTGCTGTTCATGAGCATCATGCCGAAACTACCCCAAACCGCGCCGTCACAACTCCCGGGCGAACCCGCGGCGCGTCAGGCCATCATCCGCATGGAAGCCAACTTTAACCGCCTCGTCGGTTTCGGCATCCTTGCCAGCGGCCTCGCCTTCATTTCCGTCCCCTTCCGCCGCTTCATGCGCTCCTAGGCCCGCTGGTCTGAACCGATTCGCTTCGTCTGTGTTCCCATGCGCCCACTTTTTCAGTTTACACGAATTCCCCACCGCCAGCGCACCCTGCTGATGGCGGTCATGTTCTTCTGGACACTGCTCGTGGGCTGGATCCTTCACAATCACGTCCTCAAGGCGCCCATCGTCGTCGGTTCCAGCATGGCCCCCACCCTATCCGCTGGTCAACGCGCCATCCTCTGGTTGCTGCCCTATCGCCTCCGTGACCCGGCGCGCGGCGACATCGTGGCCATTCACTTGCCCTGGGAAGAGAGCATCATCGTGAAGCGCGTAGTCGCCCTTCCAAACGAATCTGTGCAAATCCGCAATCTGTCCGTCATCGTCAATAACGTGCCACTCGAAGAGCCTTATCTGGACGCAGACACTCCCACGCCCCCCGGACCGCTGAGCGGCCATCGCTACCGCGTCGGAGACGGTTGCTATTTCGTGCTGGGGGACAATCGCGCTCACAGCTTTGACAGCCGTTGGTTCGGCGCCGTCGAGCGCGATTGGATTATCGGCACTGTCCGCTAACCGAGTGCTTGCGACCGCCGCCTCACAGCATCAAATGCCTCGGGAACTTGCCCATAAATGGCGAGACTCGGGAAAAACTCTGGATCAACGGCGTGCGCAGCGGCGAGTTCCACCCGGTTTCAGGCCTTGCTCCTCGTTCCCGCCAGAGTCGAATGGCGCTTCCTTAAGCCTGCGGCTCGCGAGACGCTCGCCCTCCATCGGCCCGGAATGTCCTCAATTGGA
>JAQCIA010000224.1 GCA_027620105.1 Verrucomicrobiota bacterium
CCAGTCCATGATCATCGTTCCGCGCGTCCCCACCACCTTCAGGATGCCGGGTGCCGGGCGCGCATCGATCTGCGTCACGCTCATGGTGGCCCAGGCGCCACTTTTGAAGCGCACGGTCACGAAAGCGTCATCTTCGTTCGTGTCTTGCTTCCACTTGGATTCCTTGGCCCAGACCCCTTCCCAGGCGAACCCGGAAACTTCGCTGATCTCGGAATCCACCAACTGCAGCGTGTACTCGAGCAAGTGCACGCCCCAATCGTACAGAATGCCGCCGGAAATGGAGCGGCTCGTCCGCCACCAGTCGTCCGGTTTGCCCCATGCACCCCAGTTGATGTTCACCCGCACCACCTCGCCAATGGCCCCGGACTTCAAAAGTTTCATGGCCCCCAGAATGTTTCCATCCCAGTGGCGGTTGTGGTACGTCGAAAGCACCACGCCCTGCTTTTTCGCCGCGCGAATCATGGCGTCGCATTCGTCAGTGGTGATGGCCAGCGGCTTCTCGCAGACGACATGGCGCCCCGCGTTCAGGCACTCCAGCGCCAGCTTGGCGTGGGTGTTGTGCGGCGTGATGATCGCCAGCAAGTCCACGGCCGAGCGCTTCAGCATGTCGGTGACCGACGTATACGTTTCGATGCCGGGAAAATCCGTGCCCGCCACCTTCAAACGCGACGGATCAATCTCCGCCACCGCCGTCGGCTTCATGCCCGCATTCTGCATGTCGTTCAGATGGGCCTTCCCCATGTTGAACGCGCCGCCGTATCCAATCACCCCGACCTTGATCTCACTGGCTTTCTTGTAATGTTTCATCGTGCCCTCACTTGCTCCGAAATTCCGCTGTCACCGGCTGCCGTGCCGCCCACAAAATGCCGCGCTTCTGCAGTTCCATCGCCTCGGGCACGTCGAAGTCCGCCGCCACGTGGCCGAGCGACGAATGGAACACGCGCCCCTTGCCCCATCGACGCTTCCACACCACCGGCATCACCACGCCCCGGATCCAGGTCACGCCCTCATGGCGCCCGCTGAATGTCGTTGTAGCCAGCACCTCGTTCCCCGGATCCGTGTGCATGTAGTACTGCTCCGAACGCATCTTGAAGTCCTTGAGCCCCTTGGTGATGGGATCGCGCTTGTTGGCCACGTTCACCGTGTAGCGCAAAATACCCCCCGGATGCGCCACCCACTGCCCACCGGTCATGAACTGATACGCAGTATCAGTACGAAACGCGTCGCACATGCCGCCATGCCAACCGGCCAAGCCCACGCCACTCGCCACCGCGTCGCGCAGCCCGCAGCTTTGCTCGCCGGTGATCGTGCCCATCGTCCACACCGGCACAATCACCGCGTACGCCTTCATGCGCGCCTCATCGAGATACGCGTCCAGCGTGTCCGACACCGTAACCGCGAACCCTTTGGATTCCAACCAAGGCGCAAACCGTTCGACGCACTCCTTGGGCTGGTGTCCATCCCACCCGCCCCACACCATCAACGCAGACTTCTTCACGCGACTCTCCTGTTTGACTCTCGGACTGCCTTTGGAAGCCGCGAACACTAGGAGCTTATTTCGCGAAACACAATGCGGAATTACGCCCGAACCTGCCGCCCCGTCCGCGCCCCGACCGCACGCCCCCGCCCGTTCTGAATTGCGCCGCGGACCGTCCACAGGCTAGGTTCCCCCCGTGAGGAACCAACGCATCACGCGCATCATCAAGCGCGATGGCACGATTGTCCGCCACGACCCCCGCCGCATTGAACTGGCAATCCTGAAGGCCTCCAAGGCCGTCGGTCGCCCCGACAAGTTGCTCGCCCGCCGCATGGCCCGCCAGGTGGAAGCCGCCCTCGTCAGCACCTATGGCGCCGAGCACCCCCCAACCGTGGAAGACGTGCAGGATGTCGTCGAACGCATCTTCATGCGCTGGGCCGACAACCGCCTCCTGCGCCGCATGATTCGCGACCGCGACAACCGCAACCAGGGCCCCATCGACACGCTCACACACTGGCACTACGTGCGTCGCAGTGAACTGCGCCACATCATCCCGTTCCAGCACAATGCCGACTACATCGTGAACTCCGCCCTGCCCTACGAACTGCCGCTCCTGAAGAAGCGCCTGTTTAAATACATTGTCCAGACCCGCAGACAGTTCCAGGATGACCCCAAGCGCCTGGACGCGCACATCCGCGCCAACCGTGTCTACGATTTGCTGAAACCCCTGCGCACCGTGCGCGACGAATCCTGCGTCCCGCCCGACGCCCTCATCCGCGAATTCATCGGCGGCAGTTGCTACAAGCACCATTGAGCCGGAACGATTCATTTGGTGCCGAGCCGCTCACCTCAATCCGCTCCCCGTGCGGGAGAGGACGCGAAATCAGTCTAAATCCGCTCCGGCGTCTCGATCCCGAGCAGATCCAATCCCGCCCGTAACACCCGCGCCACCAGTCCGCAGAGGCGCACGCGGCTTTCGCGAATCCCTTCCGGGGCCTTGAGGAACGGCACGTTCTGATAGAAGCTGCTATAGGTTTTCGACAGATCAAACAGGTAGTCGGCCACGATGCTGGGCCGGGATGCCGCGGCCGCCCGCACGATGGTCTCGGGAAATCGGGATAATGTCACCGCCAGCGTCCGCTCAATGGGTTCCGTGATCTGCAGCGGAAACGTTTCCGGATCCTGCCCCGGGTGCCGCTCCGCATACTTGTCCCGCACGCTCGCGATGCGCGCATAGGCATATTGCAGATACGGTCCCGAATTCCCGTCGAGCGCCAGCGCCTTGTCCCAGGTGAACACAATCTGTGTCTGCGGATTCTGGCTCAGGTCCGCATACTTCACCGCGCCAATGCCAACCGCCCGCGCAATCTCGCGCTGCTTGGCCGGTTCCATTTGCGGACTCGAGGCCTGCACGATCGCCAGCGCCCGGCTCTCCGCCTCATCCAGCAAACTCTCCAGCCGGATCACGTTGCCCTGCCGTGTGGAAAACGTCCCTTCCGGCAACCGCATCAAACCGAACCAGACGTGCTGCAGGTCCGTGGTGATGCCGATCCGCCGGCAAATGGCAATAATCTGCCGGAAGTGCAGTTGCTGACGCTCGTCCGTCACATACACAATCTTTTCCGGCTTGAACTCGGCCACCCGGCTTTGCACGGTTGCCAGGTCCGTCGTGGCGTAGTTGAACGCGCCATCCCGCTTGCGCACAATGCAGACCGGTAGACCCTCCTCCTCGAGGAACACCACCTGCGCGCCTTCGCTTTCGCGGGCCAGACCGCGCTCACCCAGCAGCGCCAGCACACCGGGCAGTTTATCGTTGTAGTAACTTTCGCCGCGCACAAAATCGAAGCGGACACCGAGCCGCGCGTACATCCGCTCGAACTCCGTCATGCTCCACTGCACGAACTGCACCCACAACTGGTGATTGTCCGCATCCCCCGCCTGCAACTTCACAAGCTCCTGCCGACAGGCATCCAGCCACGCCGGATCGGCCTTCGACTGCTCGTAGCTCTTGACGTAGATACGCTCCAGTTCCTCCACCGGGCGCTCGCGTAGTTTCTCCTGATCCACGAAGTGATGGTAGCCCTTGATCAGAATGCCGAACTGGGTGCCCCAGTCACCGATGTGATTGTCCGCCACCACCCGATACCCCAACCGCCGGTGCAGGCGATCCAGCGCACTGCCGATGATGGTCGACCGAATGTGCCCGATGTGCATGGGCTTGGCGACGTTGGGACTGGAATAGTCCAGAACCACCGTCCTGCCGGCGCCCACTTGCGGAACCCCCAGCGCATCGCTCTGTTCCATCCGCACGAGATATTCGACGAGCGCGGCATTGTGCAGGGTCACATTGATGAAGCCCGGGCCGGCAACTTCCAGCTTGGCCACGCACGGATGCTCCCCCGCCAGTGCCACCACGGCCTCGGCCACCTTACGCGGCGACTGACGCAGCAGTTTCGCCAACGGCAACGCCGCATTGCACTGAAAATCTCCAAACTCCGGATTCGCGGCCACCACCACATCCACGCTCGCGAAATCGTCTTCCACGGGCGCCAGCGCCTTGCGAAACGCATCCCGCATCCACACCGACAGGGTGTCGTTCAGCAGGGGGGCGGATGATTCGGTTGGTTGCATGGGCCTGCACACTACCAAACCGCGTCTGCAATTCAATTCCCGACGCGCCACGCACCGCATTTACCGCGCCCGGGCGTCGCCGAGTCCGCCACCACCACACCCGGACCTTTTCCCTTGCCAGCCTGACAGCGCAAG
>JAQCIA010000225.1 GCA_027620105.1 Verrucomicrobiota bacterium
CCAGTGGCATTGTCGTCAAGACGCGTCATGCTCCTATTCGCTAAGCCCCCACCTGTGGCTCGGAGCAGAGCCGCACGTGGGCGTCCCTGAGGGTCACGTTGGAGCAGGGAAACCCGTGGGCCTCACCGGATCTCCGCGTCTTCCGTTGGCCTCAGAACCCGCCAGGATCTCCCAGGAACGGCGTGATGGCCCGCAGGCCGTCCTGTGTGTGTGTGCTGTGTGTGTGGCGCTCTTCGAGCACCCGAGACTCTTTGCCCATGGCGGACAAGGGCTGCGATTTTGAACCTTTCGAGTATTTCACGCATTCCGGGGCATTCATTGGATCCGCCCACCGGGGCTGTGTGTGCATGTGTGTGTGATCTTTCCGCCGGTTGCGTCTTGTTGCACACGGAAGCGCATTTGAGACTGAAAGCAATAAAGCCGCTACTTTCCTAAGAAAATAACGGCTTCTTGCCTTGAAAAATGGTCGGGGTGTCGGGATTTGAACCCGAGACCTTTTGCACCCCAAGCAAACGCGCTACCAGTCTGCGCCACACCCCGCGGAAGTCCCGCCGAATTCGATTGCAGCTTGTGATCTGGGGTACTGCAATCGGCAGGCACGCTATCAGCAAGTCCGGTCCGGATTCAATCTTCTTCCACCATAACCTTGGTCCGCAATTCGGCCACATAGGCGGCGATCGCTTCGCCGCGCCGCGCATGGCGTAGAAAGTCGCGGATTTTTTCACGCACGGCGTCATACTCCGCCGGCCCGCCCGCTTCTTCCCCGGTCTTCTCGATCAGGTGAAACCCGAAGGGGCTTTCGATCAATTCGCTCAATTCGCCAACCTTCATGGCGAAGACCGCATTGTCAAATTCCGGAACCATCATGCCGCGGCTGAACCAACCCAGATTTCCCCCGGCCTCTTTGCCACTGGGGCAGTCGGAATGTATGGCCGCCTGGTCGGCGAAAGCCGCCCCCTCTTGCATGTCCCGCCGAATCCTTTCCAGCTTAGCCTTGGCCGTGGCCCGCTCTATCGCACTGTCACCCTCGAACTTGGCCAGAATATGTTGCGCCGAGGCCCGCGCCGGCCGCAGGTATTCGTCGGGATGCTCCTCAAAATGCGCGCGCAGCTCCTCCTCCGAAGGATCCGACAGACCCGCCGCCACGCGATCCACGAGCATATCCACGCGGCGCCCCTGCACAATCCCGGCACGCACCGACGCTTCGGAGACGTTCTGCTTTTTCAGCAGGGCATCAAACGCCTCGCGCCCTCCACAACTCGTCACCACCTCGTTCAGCTTTTCGAGTACATCCTGCTCTTCCGGCACCGCCAGATCCAGCCGCCCAGCCTCATCAAGTAACAGCTTTGCGCCGATGGCTTGCTGCTTCGCGCGCTCACGCAGCACGTCGAGCTGCTTGCGGATTTCCGCCTCAGGCATGTGCTCGGAATAGAATCGCACCAACCGCCCCAATTCGTACTCGATGGCCTCGGGCGGAATGACCTGTCCGTTGATGCGAATGCTCATGTGGCCGCAGACTGTAACGAAAAGATCTGAGTCCGAAAACCATGAACTGCGCAGCCGGTCGAGACATGCCCGATCAAGCACAATCCGCGCATGAAGCCCCCACCCGCCCCTTTTCGCTTGTGTTTCCAAACGCCCTTCGCTGTCATGCCCGCCATGAAAGTGCTCATTCAGCGCGTCTCTCAGGGCTGCGTCCGCATCGACGGCGCCGAAGTCGGGCGCGTGGGCCGCGGTTTCGTGGTGCTCGTGGGCGTGCGCGCCGGTGACGACGAAGCCGCCGCCCGCCAACTGGCCCAGAAAACCGTGGCCTTGCGCATTTTTGCCGATACCGCCGACAAAATGAACCTGTCCCTGCAGGACATCGGCGGCGGCGTGCTGGTCATCTCGCAATTCACGCTCTACGCCGACACGCGCAAAGGAAATCGCCCCAGCTTCATCCGCGCCGGTCCGCCCGACCTGGCCCGCCACCTCTACGACACCTATGTCGATGCCCTGCGCAGCGCCCTCGGCCCCACGCGCGTGGCCACGGGCCAATTTGCCGCTTCCATGCAGGTGGAATTGGTCAACGACGGCCCCGTCACCATTGAGCTGAACACAGATTCCGAATGACCTTTATTCCCGTCCGCCCTTTTGTTTTACTCCCATGATGAAGGGGCGCAATACATTCGACTTCTGGTACGCGGTGAACAACACCGAAGTGCTCGTCATGCCCACCCGGCATCTCGAAACCTTTGGCACCACGGTGCTGCACTACCACCTCGTGAGCGAACTCATGGACGCCGTCGGCCAGGTGCGGGTCCGCGAAGGCCGCATGCTCGCCAGCCAGCCCCAGATCATCACCCCCCAGGCTTACTCCAAAACCCTGCTGGAAGGGTTCGGCGAAGAAGCCACCCGCTATGTGGAATGGCTTAAGGGCCACGAAAAGGACATCCGCATCCTCCAATACGGTTATCGCCTGCGCCAGGAGTCCTTCACCGAGCAAATCGTCACCGACGACAAAAAAGCCGTTGTCGAGCGCGTGCAGAACGAAGTTCGCAAGAAGGGCGACCCCCTCAGCGCTGTCGTGATCGGCGTGGATGACCCTTGGGACGTGTGCCTGATCAAGCTGTTCTGGGAAGTGGTGCAAAATTCCGCGCACACGAACGTCAAACAACTCACCCAGCGCCACATGTTTGAAGAATCCGGCGGTGTGCCCAAAGGCATCCGCGCCGAACTCGAACGCGCCTTTCTGGAGGCCAGCCGCAATCCGGCGCTGGTGAACGCGTTGGGGCAACGCCTCCAGGAATTTGGCCTTTTCGAAGAATACCAGGACCGCTTTTTCGCGTTGATCAGGCCACGCCGCAAGGCCTAGCCGCCATCCGCGCCGTAGCTCATGAACGACACGACAGCCGCTTCACCTGCCGAGCCTGCGCCGCTTGCGACGCCAGCAACGGATATCCCCCCGGCCTCAGAACCCCTTCCCCTCACCACGCGCATCGTCGCCATCGCCAACCAGAAAGGTGGCGTCGGCAAAACCACCACCGTCGTGAATCTCGCGGCCTGCCTCGCCGAACTCGGACAACGCGTACTCGTGGTGGATCTTGACCCGCAAGCCAACGCCACCAGCGGCCTTGGCCTCGGCCGCCAGGACGGACACAGCATCTACAAGGCCCTGATCGACAACGGTGACGCCGCCACCATGATTCAGCCCTCCGTCGTCCCCGGCCTTGACGTGATTCCCTCCGAGCTTGATCTCGCCGGCTCCGAAATTGAAATCGCGCGCTCCGACGACCACCTCCATCGGCTCCAGCGCGCTTTGCAGCCCATTCGCAACAGCGGCCAGTACCAGTTCATCCTGATCGACTGCCCGCCGTCCCTCGGCATCCTCACCATGAACGCGCTCACCGCCGCCGACGCCATCCTCGCGCCGATCCAATGCGAGTACTACGCGCTGGAAGGCCTGAGCGTGATTCACCGCCTGGTGGCACAGTTGCGTGACAACGGGGCAAACCCGAATCTGCGCATCGAAGGCATCGTGATGACCATGTACGACGCGCGCACCAAGCTCGGTGGCGAAGTCGTGCGCGAGGTCAACCGGCACTTCGCCACGCACGTCTACGACACCGTCATTCCGCGCAACGTGCGCCTGAGCGAAGCCCCGAGCTATGGCAAACCGGTGACGCTCTACGACCCGCTCTCCGCCGGCACGGCCGCCTATCGCCGGCTCGCCGAAGAATTTCTCAAACGCCTCGGCATGACGCGCGCGCCCGGCACCCACGTCCCGCGCAAACTGCGCCGCCTCCCGATCTTTCGAATCACGACGATCAGCAAGCAGGGCGATTAGATCGCCGCGCAACCTCGAGGCCCCTACTTCGCGCCGCGCTTGAGCCGTTTCAGCTTCCCCGCAATGGCCACTTTCTGCGCCACGGACATGCGATCCACAAACAACACGCCATTGAGGTGATCCAGTTCGTGTTGCACGGCCCGCGCGAGCAGGCCTTCCACATCCGCCGACTGCGTCTTGCCGTCGAGGTCCATATAGGTCACACGCACCTTCGCCGCCCGGCGAATCTTTGCGTAGATTTCGGGGAAGCTCAGACACCCCTCATTCCCCACCTGCTCGCCCTCCGCAGTCTCGATGCGCGGGTTGATCATCACCGCCGGCATCGGAATCGGCGGCTCGGGCTCGGGATCACGATCCGCCCGCGGACTTGGGCCCTGGGTGTCGATCACGAACATGGCCTCGGTGC
>JAQCIA010000226.1 GCA_027620105.1 Verrucomicrobiota bacterium
AGGAGAAACCAGATGAATATCACGATTGTCGGAACCGGTTATGTCGGCCTGGTCACGGGTACCACCTTCGCCGAGTTGGGCCACAACGTGCTCTGCGTCGACAATGACGAAAAGAAAGTCGCCATGCTGCACCAGCGGCACATGCCGATTTTTGAGGAAGGCCTCGAGGAAATCGTCAACCGTAACATGGATGCCGGTCGCCTGAAGTTCACCGCCAGCATTCGCGAAGGCACCCAGTTCGCCGAAGTCATTTTCATTGCCGTGGGCACGCCCCCCGGCTATCGCGGCGAAGCCAACATGTCCTACGTCGAGCAGGTTGGGCGCGAAGTGGCCGAGAACATGGATTCCTACCGCCTGCTGGTCGAGAAAAGCACGGTCATCGTGAACACGAACGAGCAGCTGCGCCGCACGATGAACAAGTACCTGCGCGAAGCCGTCCCCTTCGATATCGCCTCGAATCCCGAATTTCTCCGCGAAGGCCGCGCCATTCGCGATGCCTTTCACCCGGATCGCATCGTGGTGGGTGTTGAAAGCGAGCGCGCCGCCAAGCTGCTGCGGGAACTTTACGAACCGCTCATCAAACGCTGCCAGTGCGAATACCTGCAGATGAACATCGCCAGCGCCGAGCTCACGAAACATGCCTCAAACTCGTTCCTGGCCATGAAGATTTCGTTCATCAATGCCGTCAGCCGCATTTGCGAACTCTGCGGCGCGGATATCGAAGAGGTTGCCCACGGCATGGGCCTGGACAAGCGCATCGGTTCGGACTTCCTCAGCGCCGGCGTCGGCTATGGTGGTTCCTGCTTCCCCAAGGATGTCGATGCCTTCATCCGTATGGGCGATGAACTGGGCTACGGCTTGAATATCCTCAAGGAAGTCCAGGCCATCAACGAGGCCCAGAAAGATCACCTGATGCGTAAATTGCAGCAGGAACTGTGGGTGGTGCAGGACAAAGTCATCGCGGTATGGGGGCTGGCCTTCAAACCCGGCACCGACGACATTCGCATGTCACCGTCCCTCTACTTCGTGCCCCAGTTGCGCGAACGCGGCGCCCAGTTGCGACTCTGGGATCCCATCGCGCGCGAAAAGTTTGCGCAGACCATGCCGGGCTATACCTACTGCGACACCCTGGAGGAATCCGCCGCACAGGCTGATGCCATCCTGATCCTCACGGACTGGCCCGAAGTGAAAACAATCGACCTGGCCAAACTGAAGAAGCTGTGTCGCTGTCCGATCATCATCGACGGCCGCAACTGCTTCAATCCACGCACCGTACGCGAACACGGCTTCATCTACCACTCACTCGGCCGCCCCTCGGTGAACCGCTTCGCCGCGACCTGACCTACACAGTTTACAGGTGGCCCGCGGCCTCCGGACGTGGGCTCCATCGCCCATCAAATAATCTCCAACGCATCCCGCACCGGCAGCGTCGGAAAATGTATTGAGGGGGGGAGAGCCGGCCCTACACCACAAAGCCCAAAGGCGGATCAGCGCTCGCCGTGTTGTAGAAGTTGCCGATATTGGGCAACACGAGCGGCAGGTCTGACTTTGCCACGCCCAGCCACAAGGCCAGCTCCGCGAAAACTTCGTCGCAACTCGTCGTGGGAATAAAGCGTCCTCGCCCCGTGTCGAGCGGATTCACTTCCGGCCCAATGTCAGGATTCAGGGTCAGCGCCGGATATTGTCCATAGAGGCGCTGCCCGCGCACGGCCCCGCCCACCACCAGTTGATTCCCACCCCAGGCATGATCGGAACCGCGCCCGTTGCTTGTCAGCGTCCGGCCAAAGTCGCTGATCGTGAATAGCGTCACTTGGTCCGCCACGCCCAACGCCACCAGCGCATTCTGAAAGGCCCCAATGGCCGCACTAACCTGCGGTAGCATGGCCGACGGCGTGGTGAGCACTTCGTCGTGATGGTCCCAGCCGCCCCATTGCAGAAAGAAGGTCTGCCGTGTCGCCCCAATGCCAGTCCGACCCTGAATGGCCTTGGCCACCATCGCTAGTCGACGCCCCAGATACGTGTTGGGAAACGTCACCCCGACCGGCAGACTAGCCGCCGTCGCGCCTGCAAAAACGTTGTAAGCATCCAGCGCCTCGCGCTTGCGCGTGTTGAACGTCTGCATCAGCAGATTCGCATACTGCTGGCTCAGTTGACTGTCGACCGCCGCGCTCAGCGCATTGTTCAGATCCTGATACTGCTGCCACGCCGCATTGTAGGAATTCAGCGCCACCGCCCCGTCCGGCGTAATCGCATATTCGGCCACCGAGTTCCCCGTCTGCCAGACGTTCCCGCCATCCAGCGAAATCTGCATCGGCACCACGGGGTTCGTATTGAGCGAGGACAGCATATCCGCCATCCGCCCACCCCAACCGATCCCACTGCGACTGTGCGGCACGCTCGTCTGCCATTGCTCAATCTGATCGGAATGCGAGTATAACCCCAGCGGCAGTCGCTTAATGTTCTGCGCCACCTGCGTCCGATTCTGCACCGGCTCAATCAACGTGCCCACGTTGGCAATGAACGCGGCATTCCCGGCACCAAAGAGCGTGGCTATTTCCGGCATCTGCCCATGCACCGCAAAATCCGGCAGTCCAATCGGGTGAATATCGATCAATTCCGCCGGCGTCAGCGCCAGATCCGCGCGCGCCGCCTGATAATTCGCATAAGCCCCCGCTTCGCGTGGAACGAGCATGTTGAAGGAATCATTGCCGCCGGCCAGCAGAATGCACACCAGCGCCCGATACTCTCCCGCCGTCGGCGTCGACGCCTCCGCCAGCCCCTGCGCCAGGCGCAGCGACAGGAGCGTATTCAGCGCCGGTAACGCGCTCACTGCCGCGCAACTGGCTTGCCTCAAAAACTGGCGCCGCGAAACTCGGCCGGCTGTCGACATGATGCTGCGCTCCTTCTTCACCGTAACACATTAAACTCCGGCGAACTCACGATCAGGTAAATCCCCAGCCGCAGGCGCTGGCGATGCCACTGCCAGGTCGGCGCACGCACACGCTCCATGGCCTCGCGCACGGTTTGAAACTGCCGGGGTGTCATGGTCCCTCCCGTGAGCACCAGATCAAGACGTCGCAGCAGAGGATCGGGATCCATGGCGGGGCCGACCGGGACATTGTCGTTGATCTGCCCGAGTGGCACGATCATCGCCAGTTCGTTCGTCAAGTTCAGGCGCACGGAGTAATTCGCATTCCCCGCCCCCCAGCGGTGCAGATCGCCCGTAATGGAATTCCAGAAGTAGTTCGGCCCCGTGATGGCGGTGCTCGCGTTGATCAGCTGAAACTCCGGCGCCACGAGCCCCAGCTCAGTCAGCGGCCCCGGCGGGCTGTGAGTGGGCAGGAAAAAGTTGAACACGCTGGGTGCGTGCATCGGATCCTGCAAATGATCGAGGACGAACTGATCCAACGGATAGTAGCCCGAAGTCGACGCCGCATTGAACGCGCGCGCAAGATTCACCACGCGCAGGAAGGGCTCACGCAGTTTTCCCCAGGTGGGATCGGCGAGCCGCTCCGGCCCACGTGCCTCCGTATCCAGCAGAATGGCCCGCACCACCGCCCCCAGATCGCCGCGCACACCAGCACCGTTGTCGGCAAACGCCGCCGAAACCCGTGCCACGTAGCCCGTGCTGGGATTCGAGGTCACCAGCCGCTGAATCAGCTGCCGCCCCACAAATGGCCCCGTGTTGGCATGCAGAAACAGATTGCTCGCGGCTTCCCGCACATCGGCCAGGCCCGCCGTTCCCGCATTGCCCGCGCTGGCCGCCCGGGCCGGCAGGTTCAGCCCATTGAGCAGCGTCTTGGCTTCGCAATCATGCTGATCGTCCCACATCTTCATGGGTTGCGTGAAATCGCGCGGGTAGAGCTGGAAATTTGCATTGTTCCCGAAGGACAGCCCCGTAAAAACCCGCGCCAATTCGGTGATGTCACCGTTGTCGTAGGTCGGGATGGGCTGATCCTCACCATCCAGCATCCGCGTGCCATCAGGGTTGAGCTGCCACAGGCCGATGCTGAAGAGCTGCATGACCTCGCGCGCAAAATTTTCATCGGGGTAAATCTTGTTGATCGGGTCGGCCTTGCGATTGCCCAGATGACTGAGATAAATGCCCATGACCGGGTGCGTGGCAACGGCATAGAGCAGATCACCGTAGTTGCCAAAGGCGTGGCGCACCATGAGGTCGTAGCAGTTGGCCATCCCCGGTTGCTCCGTGCCCAACTGCTCAGGCC
>JAQCIA010000227.1 GCA_027620105.1 Verrucomicrobiota bacterium
GAGTATTCCTGGCCGATGATGTGGGCAGCAGGAGGCGACCTCAGGCACTTGACCGTGGGCGGGTGACTTGCCATAATTCTCAGTTCATTACGCCATCGTTTTGGCGCATCAGGGAGGTTGTTCATGAGTGTACTCGTAGGACGCGAAGCGCCCGATTTTACGGCGCCCGCAGTGATGCCGGATGGTTCGATCCAGGAAGCGTTCCGCCTTTCCGACCGGCGCGGGAAGTATGTGGTGCTGTTTTTCTGGCCGTTGGATTTCACATTTGTCTGCCCGACGGAAATCATCGCCCACGACAAGCGCCTGGGACGGTTCAAGGAACTGGGTGTGGACGTGATCGGCGTCTCGATTGATTCACACTTCACCCATGCGGCCTGGCGTCAGACGGCGGTGGACAAGGGCGGCGTTGGGAAGCTGGGATTCCCAATGGTGGCGGATATCAGCCATCGCATCTGCCAGAACTATGGGATTCTGCATCCCGAAGCGGGGGTGGCCCTGCGCGCGACGTTCCTGATCGACAAGAAGGGCATCGTGCAGCATCAGGTCGTCAACAATCTGCCGTTGGGCCGCAATGTGGATGAGACGCTGCGCATGGTCGACGCGCTGCAGTTCCATGAAACGGTCGGCGAGGTCTGTCCGGCTGGCTGGAACAAGGGCGAAGCCGGCATGAAGGCCAGCGCCGAAGGCGTGGCCGTCTACCTGGCGTCGCATGCGTCCAAGCTGTAAGGTTGCGGTGACGCGTCCGGCGCGACGCGGACCGTGACGCACGGACGGATGAGGAGCGAAGGACCCCGCGCGTCCCCACGGATGTGTGGGGTTCTTCTTTTTTATGACTGACGGATTGTACTCAGGATTCTCCGCGCAATCGCGCGTGCGCTTCACGACGGTGGATGTCACGGAGGCCGCGCGCGCGCTGGAACTGCGGCATCTGGCGGGGCCCGCGGCCGGCGGTGTGCTGGCGCAGGGACTGGTGGCGGCGGCGCTGCTGTCCGTGGATGCGGCGCGCGACGACGAGGCAGTCTACGTTCGGCTGAAGGTGTCCGGCCCGGTCGAGGGCGTGTTTGCGGAAGCCAGCGGCAATGGCGATCTGCGCGGCTTTCCACACAAGAAGGTGCTGGATGTGCTGGATGGTGCGGACGCGATCGATCCGCAGGTGGCGCTCGGCGACGCCGGCAGCGCGGAGATCGTGCGTACCGTTCCCGGAAAAATCCTCGCGCAGTCCATGCTGAAGGTCAATCCGCCCCGGCTCGACACGGTGCTGGCGCGCTTTTTTCAGCAGTCGTCCCAGGTTCCGACGGCGGTGGCCATCGTGACGCGCTCGGATGGAGCCGGGGTGCTGTTCGCGCGGGGCATCATCGCGGCGCGCATGCCGGATACCGAAAGCGAAGCCTTCGTGGAGGTGCTGGAGGCGTTTCAGGACGGGCGTGTGGCCGCAAGGCTGGCGGAGTCGGAACAGCTGGAAACCTTTCGCGATTTGTTTCAGAGCCCCGATCTGACCGCGCTGCAGACGCGTGAACTGCGGTTCCGCTGCCGCTGCACGAAGGAGAAGATCATGTCCGTGCTCGAGGCAACGGCGACCGCCGAACTGGACGACATGCTGGCGGAGAAGCGGGATCTGCACGCGAACTGTCATATGTGCGGGCAGGACTATACGCTGACGCAGGAAGAGCTGCGGACGATTCGGGCCGCGCGGGACGAGGGCGCGGACGAGGCTCAGAACCCGCGTGCGGAAACGCCATGACGCGGGACAGTCGCGCAGGAGCGTCTTTGCCCGCGGGAAACAGGCCGGGCGTGCAAATGTGCCGGCGCCGTGAATAAGGTAGCCCCCGGGAGCGTCTCACCCCATGGACAGGACAGATCCCATGGATCAGGATGTGATGCGATGGGTCCAACGCGCGCAAGGCGGAGACGAGGCAGCTTTTGGGGAGTTGATGAAGCACTACCAGGGGCGCGTCTATGGTCTGGCGTATGGCATGGTGCGCAATACGGCGGATGCCGAGGAACTGACGCAGCAGGCCTGGGTGCGGGCATGGCAGAAACTGGGGACGTTCAAACACGACGCGCAGTTTTTCACCTGGATCTATCGGATTGCGTCGAACCTGTGCCTGGATCATTTGCGACGGCGCCAGCGGCGTCCGGAGGATCCGTTGAACGAGGCGCTGGAACCGCCAACATTCGCGGAATTGCCGCCGAGTCCGAGCGCGACGGTGGCGCCTGACGAAGCCTTGCGGCAGCGCGAGGTGCGCGACGCGTTCGATCGGGCGCTGGCGACGCTGAAACCGGAGCATGCCCTGGCGCTGCGGCTGCGCGAGGTGGATGGTTTGTCCTATGAAGAGATTGCGCACGCGACGGGGTCCCGGGTGGGGACGGTGATGTCGCGCTTGTTTTATGCGCGCAAGAAATTGATTGAACAGATGCGGAGCGACACATGAACTGCCGGGGGGCACAACGCGCATTGAATTTGCGGCACGATGGGCAGCTGATGGCCGCTGATGGGGAAGCCCTCGGCGCGCATCTGGCGATCTGCCCGGACTGCCAGACGTTTGCGGTGCGCATGGAACAGGTGGGGTCGCAGTTGCGCGAGGAGCCGGTACCGGAGGGGCCAACGCCCGAGGCGGCCTGGGCGTCTGTGCAGCGCGCCATCCGGTTGGCGGAAGACGGCGCGGCGCGTCGGCCCGCCTGGGATGTGGGGCCGTGGTTGCGTTGGGCCAGTGCGGCGGCGCTGATCTTGGTGGTGGCCGGTGGCGGATTGCTGTGGCATGGCGGCGTTGCCCCGCGGGAGACTGCGGCGGGGCCCTTGGCGTTGCATGCAACGCAAGTGCTGCGGGTCACAACCGGACTGGAAGGCGCCTCCACAATGGTGTATGAAGATGAGGCAGCCGGCTGGATGGTGGTGTGGGTGATCCCGGCGGAAGGCGGCAATCATGCACAGATGTAAGCAACACGCGTGGCGGCGGGTGTGGGCAGTCGCGCTGAGCACACTCGGCTTGTGTGGCGCACTGTCGACGACCCAGGCGGACGAGGTGCAGATTTCGGCCACGCTGATTCGCGCCTCGAATGATGCGGCGCCCGGGGACGGACGACTCAAGGGCATTGAGTCCAAGTTGCGCAGCACGTTTGGGTTCAAATCCTATCAGCACTACGGGGGCGGTTCCGCGAAAGCCGCCGTGCCCTCGAGTGCGTCGGTCTCGCTCGGGCACGGCAACAGCCTGACGTTGAAATTGTCGCCAGCGGAGGGCAACCGCGTGGAGGCGGCCATCAACTGGCGTGGCCCATCAGGCACGGTGCTCAGTCCCACCGTGGTGCTCACGCGCGGCGGCCCGCCGGTGATTCTCGGTGGCGCCCAGCAGGATGGCGGCACCATGATCATTTCCGTTTCGGCGCGATAGTGTGGTGCGTCTTCGCCTCGCGGCAGCGCTGACTGCATGTCGGCTTTGGCCGGCCTGAAGCCGGCCCTACCCTGTCGGGCACAAGCCGGGGACTTTAGACGCACGGCACGCGGTTGTGCTGGATTAGTCGAAGACGGAACGCTTCCGTTGCAAACACCCTCACCCCGACCCTCTCCCCAATGGGAGCGCGTGTGCCGCATTGGGAATCGACTCAACGGCGGGGCGCTACGCTGGCGCGCCAGAAAGTGGCCGATTTGTGGGCATTTTCCCGGTTTGAATAAACCGTGCCCCGCCAGCGTCATACCCGGCGAACACTCAGGATAAGGAGAGGGTAAACAACATATGAAAACGATCCAAACAGCGGTAATGGGGGCAGGCCTGGTGATGACGGTGCTGGCGACGGGCTGCACGAGTCCGACCTATCAATCGCGGCAATCGGAGATTAATTCCGCAGTGGGCGCCGGGCTTGTGGGTGGGACGCTGGGGGCCGTGATCGGCAACAATATCGGTGACGGCGAGAACCAGTTGCTTGGCGCGGCGATCGGTACGGCGGCGGGCGCCTGGTTGGGGCAGCAGCACGGGAAGGGGCAGGACAACACGCGGCAAAGGCTGGAATCGCTGGAGGCGCAGTCGCAAACAGAAACGGTGATGATTCCGAACGCCAACGGATCCTACACGCCGGTGGTACTCAGCAAGGCTGGTCACGGGCAGTACCGGGGGCCGCGCGGGGAGATCTATACGGCGCGCCCGTCGGAAGACCAGCTCAAGCAGGCCTACGGGTTCTAGTTGATTCAGACTTCGCACCCCCGCGGGGACGATTCGCACAGGCG
>JAQCIA010000228.1 GCA_027620105.1 Verrucomicrobiota bacterium
GTAAGATACGGGATTTCAATCGGGAGAAACTGTGCACGGTTCCGAATTCGTTCTGACGCTGGTGGCCCTGGCGCTGTACATGGCAGCGTCGGTGCTGGCGATCATGGGCCTGTTGCGCCCGTCGCCGGGCGCGGATCGCCGCGTGCTGGTTCTGGCGGCCTGTGCCGCCCTGCCGCTGGTGATCGTCCTTCTGCAGCACGGCCTCGCGGCCGGCCACGTGCGCGCCATCTCACGCTTTGAGGCCTTCTCCATTTATGGGATCGTCCTGACCGGGGCATACCTCCTCATCTGCGTGAAGCGCCCGCGCATGCGCGGCATGGCGGCCTTGGTGATCCCTTACGTTACGGTGATGTTGATTCTGGGAATGCCCGCCATCCAGGCGGAGGCCGTGCTGGCCCCCAGCGTGCAGAGCATCTGGCTCAAGTTGCATATCGTAAGCGCATTTCTGGGATATGCCAGTTTCTCGCTCGCCGGGGTTATGGCGGTGGCGTACCTCGTACAGGACCGGAACCTGAAGGGCCGAAACACGGGCGTGCTGGCTACGCGACTACCCGCACTGGAAACGTTGGATCGGATGATGAGTGCGCCGGTCGCGATCGCATTTCTGATGTTGACGATCTCCATTGTGCTCGGCGTCCTGCTGGTGCGTGTATCCGGCGGAGGTGATGAGTGGGTGACGGATCCCAAGGTTGTTTCCACGGTGCTGACCTGGTGCATTTTCGCCGTGCTGGTGCACATGCGTGCCTGGGCCAACCAGCATGGGCGCCGCGTGGCGCTGGTCATCATCATGGGCGTGCTGTGCCTGTTGTTTGGATTCGTGGGCGTCCATGTGGTGGCCACGTCGGTGCACGACTATTTGCATGTGGGGGGGGCTGTGAACCCGCCATGAAACTCGCGCTGCTGGGCATCAATTTCAAGACAGCGCCACTGGTGGTCCGCGAAAGGCTCTCGTTCACGGCGACCCGGATTCCGAATCTCCTTGCCGCCATTGGCAAGCGACTGCCGGGGTGCGAATGCGTGTTGCTGAGCACCTGCAACCGCACGGAGCTCTATGTGGGCGGTTCCGAGACACCGTCGGATGAGGTCCTTATGCAGGCACTTTTGGCCGGGGTGCAGGATCTGACACCGGCAACGCTCTCGCCCGTGGCCTACAGCAAGCGTGATGCGGCGGTCGCGGAGCATCTTTGTGCCGTGGCGGCGAGCCTGGACTCCATGGTTGTGGGCGAGACAGAGATTCTGGGACAGGTGAAGCAGGCCTACGCGCTCGCGACGGATCAGGGAACGGTGGGGCCCGTACTCCATCCGCTCTTTCAGGCGGCCCTGCGGGTGGCGAAACAAGTCCATGCAGAGACGGACATCAGCCGCGGGCGCGTCTCCGTGAGTTCGCTGGCCGTGGAGTTCACCGAGCGCATTTTTGATGATTTGGCATCGAAGACGGTGATGATCGTGGGCGCAGGCGAGACGGCGGAACTCGCCCTGCGGAGCCTGGTGGAGCGTGGCGTGCGCGATGTGCTGGTGTTGAATCGCTCGCCCGAGCGGGCTGTGGATCTGGCTGCTCCCTATGCGGGACGGGCAATTCCGTTCGAACTGCTGGCGGACTATCTGCTACGCGCCGATCTGGTCATCGCCTCGACGAGCGCGCCGCAGCCACTGGTGCTGGCATCCGATACGCGGCGCGCGATGGCCGATCGGCGCGGCCGGCCCATGCTGCTGATCGACTTGTCCATGCCGCGGAACATTGAGCCCGAGGTCGCCAGCATCGAGAACGTCTATCTCTACCACATGGATGACTTGCAACGCGTGGCCGCGGAGAATCTGGCCTCGCGTGGGGACAGCGTGGCGCGGGCCTGGGAGATCGTGCGCGCCAATGCGGCCAATCTGATGCCCGCCCCGGAAACCGTCAACTTGCGCAGGCTGTTGCAAGCCTTCGATGTGCAGGCGACTGAAATGCGGGACGAGGCCGTCCGGCGTTGCCTGGCGCGACCGGCGGTGGCCGGGTTGCCGGATGAAGCCAAGTCGGAGGTCGCGGAGATGGCCGACAAGCTTGTGCGCAAGATGCTGGCGCAACCGCGGGAGGCGCTGAAAGTTGCTGCGAACAACGGGCATTGGGACGAGTTCGCGCGCGTGGCGCGTGCGCTGTTTCACCTGGACCGTGGCAAAAAGGGCCCGTCGTGACGGCCGCGGGAGCGACCTTGCGCGTGGGGACGCGGGCCAGCCGTCTGGCGCTGGTGCAGGCGCGCAGCGCGATGGCCACGTTGCAGGCGCTGTTTCCGGATCTGGTGCTGGAGGAGTGTGCCATGTCGACGCCGGGTGATCGCGACCAGGCGGCGGATCTGCGGGAAAGTCCGCCGGATTATTTTACGCGTGATTTGGATGATGCGCTGCGCAACGGTGAACTCGATCTCGCTGTGCATAGCGCCAAAGACATGCCGGATCCCTGCCCGGAAGGGATCGATTGGTGCTGGCTGCCGGGATGGGAGGATGCGCGCGATGTGCTCGTGTGTGCGCCGGGAACGGCGGTAACGGATCTCGCTGTTGATGCACGCATCGGGGTGAGCAGTGTGCGGCGCGAGGCCTATTGCCATGCCCGCTTTCCCAAGGGGCGGCAGTTGCCGATCCGCGGCACGATCGAACAGCGGCTCGCGCAACTTGACGCGGGGCGCTTTGACGTTGTGGTCATGGCGGCGGCGGCCTTGCATCGCCTGGGCCTGGCGGGGCGGATTACGGAATACATCGCCACAGAGGATCTCGCGCCGCCGGCCGGGCAGGGCGCGTTGGCGATTGCTTTTCGGGCCGGCGATGCGCGCTGCCTGCGGATGCGCAGCCTGCTGGTGAAGTCCGTGACGTTTGCCGGTGCCGGTGCCGGCAGCGTGGGCGAATGCACACTCTGGGGGGTGCGGGCGTTGCAGCGCGCGGATGTGTGTCTGCACGATGCGTTGATTGATCCGGCCATGCTGGAGTTTCTGCCGACGCACGCGACGCGGGTCGATGTGGGCAAGCGCAGTGGTCGCAGGAGTCCCGGGCAGGCAGAGATATCGGCGATGTTGACGACGTATGCCCGACAAGGACGGCGCGTCGTGCGTCTGAAAGGGGGCGACCCCGGCGTCTTCGGCAGACTGGCCGAAGAAGTGGCGGCCCTGGATGCCTTGCAACTGCCGTACCGCGTGATTCCGGGGGTCAGCAGCATCAATACGGCCTCGACTGGCACCGGGATGCTGTTGACGCGACGCGGGGTCTCGCGAGGGTTTGTGGCCATTACCCCGCGGCTGCAGGGCGGCGGACTGGCATCGGTGGGTGCAGGCGCGCGTGCGCAACTTCCCGTTGTGGTCCTGATGGGCGTGGGCGCGCTGCCCCGGATCGTGCGTGAGTTCGCCGCAGATGGCATGTCGGCGGACACGCCGGCGGCCGTGGTGTATGGCGCGGGGAGTGATGACGAAGCCATTGTGGAGGGCACGCTGGGAAGTATTGCGGATATGGCGAACGTGCAGATGGGGGAGTCTCAACTGCCCGGGACGCTCATCGTCGGCGAGGTTGCGCGCCATCGCTATCATCGCGCGTGGGGTGCCCTGGAGGGGCGGCGGGTGCTGCTCACCGGCAGCGAAGCGATTCAGGATACGGAAGCGGATCTGGTGAATGACTATGGCGGGATTGCCGTGCAGCGCCCGCTCATTCGCCTCGTGCCGGACCCGGTTGTCCTGGACGCGCTGCAGCGGCTGAGCACATTCGATTGGATCACCTTGACGTCGCCATCTGCCGTGCGGTGTTTGCTGGACGTGATGCGCCGTCATGAACTTGATCTGCGCGCGCTTCCCAAGATCATGGTGGCGGGGAGTGGGACGGGGAAGGAGTTGGGGCGCCACGCCTTGCAGGCGGGCCTTATGCCGAGCGGGCGCTTCAGCGCCGAGTCACTGGTGGCCGCGGCACGCGAGGCCTTGGGACCCGGTGCGCGGGTCCTGCGTTTGCGTTCCGACAAGGCGGGGCCGGAGTTGGCGGACGCCCTGCGCGCGCTTGGGGTCACGGTTGAGGACCGCGTGTTGTATCGCAATGCGCGCATTCACTATGAGCGACTGCCCGGGTTCGACGCCGTCTTTTTTGCGAGTACGTCGGCGGTCGAGGCGTTTGAAGCCCTGTGGGGGGGGGCCCCACTTGCCGGGAAGCTCGTGGTGGCGATCGGCAAACCAACGGTTCGGG
>JAQCIA010000229.1 GCA_027620105.1 Verrucomicrobiota bacterium
GCAACCCGCCGCTCCTGCTGCTCGACGAACCCACCCTGGGCCTCGCCCCACTCCTCGTGGAAACCATCTTTGAAACCGTGCGCCGACTGAATCGCGCCGGAAAAACCATCCTGCTCGTCGAACAGAATGCCTGGCAGTCCCTGCGCCTGGCCCACCGCGGCTACGTCATGCAAACCGGCGAAATCATACTTTCCGGCCCCGCCGAGGATTTGTTGCACAACGAGACCGTGCGCCGTTGTTACCTCGGCGAAGCTTGAAGGCGCGGACGCCGGGCGCCTCATCATCGGGCCATTACGCCCCGTAGTTCGCTTCCTTGAATTCTGTACGGCAAGGACCGCCGCGCGTACTGTCCGCATGGGGCACGTTCTCACCCGCGAAATTGATTAGCGGAAGGTAGTATTTGCTGATGCATCTCGCGGACGCGGGCATGTCAGGGCTCTATATAAGATCGGCGCCACTGCGCGGACACATTCGGCTTCGAGCCGTGAATCAAGTTGCCGCCAAAGAACAGTGTGTCACCCGGTTGCCGTGATGCAGCAACCGACGCCGCCACCTCCGTGGGTCAAAACAGGCCGCGCACAATCAAATACCCTTCGCGACGGAAGTGCGTCAGGTCTTCAGCACACAGCAAACTTTACGGATGTTTTCAGGCGCCTCACTCGCTCAACCAGTTCACTCCAGAGATTCGCCCTCGGAAACCGGCGCCACATGCTCGAAACGTGACTCCGTGCGCCCATGCCAGGCTGGCAAGGTGATCGTCCCCGACCGCTCCCATGCCGTCAGATACAGGCTGGCCAAGAGCGCCGCGCCGGCCCGCACGCGATCATGCACGAACGCCCTCAATTCATCATCCTCAGGAATCGGGGATTCCAACGCCGGCACACGTAGTTCAAGCGCGTAAACCCTGTCGACAAATCCATGACTCGCGCGCAGAGCCTGCTCAATGCCTGTAGCAGTATTCGCAAACGCTACTGCCGACAAGCCCTCGAGCAATTCCTCAACCCGCACGTCCAGCTTTTCGGCGAGTGCATCCACCCGCAAATGAATGCCGTTTGTCGGACTCACGCCGTCGGCCCCCACCCTGCCGTCATAGTGAATCGTCAGGTGCAAGGGCTGGCTGGCATCGCCAGCGTAGTGCGCCAGCAGGCCAGCATACACCAGACACTTGGTGGCTATCCGCGGATTCTCCGGCCAGCGCCGATACTCCGCCAGTGCCAGGGTCAATGCCTCCGTCCATTCGACCAGCGCATAGGGCAGCGCCCCGACCTTTCCCGGGGCCACATGCAGGGACTGGCACAACACCACAAATTCTGCACGATTGGCCGGCAGCGCGTGCTCCCCGATCAACTCCCAGTCCAAATAGTGATCCGGCCCCTCAGTAGACGCCAGGACCGGCGCCTGAACGCGATCACAAAACAGATCGGGGTCGACACTATTGTGGATAATCTGCAAGCGTCCCTCCCGAAAGAACGCTGGCAACTGGCCCCCCGTCAACGTCACGCCGAGATCCGCAATGCGTTCGTGCCCTTTCGCCAACCAGGCATTGGCTTCGCCGGCGGACAGCGCCACGGCCAGGATGATCGTCATCATGGCCCGCGGGCGCGCACCACGTCCCGCACCGGCACGTCGATTCGCGTTCATGTCAGGTCCGCATCCTGCTGTATGGGTATACCAACCGCTAGAACGCGTCCCCAATACTAGGCGTGCGCTTGTTGCGCTGATTGAGGCGTTTGGTCTTTCGACGACGGAGTCTCTTTTCAATCACGTCCGACACGATGTCTAATGCAACAAAGGGATCAGGCCCACGCTCACTAGCGCTTTGATCCTTACCCGGCAACTCGATCAGTACTTGCACAGAATATTGCTTCTGTCCGGCGTGTACACTGACCTTCCGCACCTGCACGCGGGCCCGCACCGCCCGCGGTGCATACTGCTCAACCCGTCCGATTTTTTCCTCAATCGCCTCTTCCAGCCTGCGCGTCAATTTCACGCCATCCGTATGGATCAATGTCTTCATGCGTCACTCCCTGTTGTGCACGGCGTCGTCCCCTTCAATCAGTGGAAATAGCCAAAATCAGCGAAGGGAATCGACCTGAATTCTGCCAGAATATCTATCATTACGTGGTTAACCGCTCAAGCCACATCGCATTTGCCTACCACTGTACCCTTGCCAGTCGGCGGCGCAGGCGTCATATATGGGTTCATGTCGACCACCGAATTCATCGCGCTGCCAGACGCCCCGCCAGTTGCCGTGTTGCATAGCGACAAACTGATCCTAGCCGTAAACAAGCCAGAGGGCATGGCGTCTATCCCGGAAAGTGCCACGGATCAGGCATCCCTGCGCACACAGCTGGAAACGGCCTTGGCAACCAAGCTCTTTGTGGTGCACCGCCTGGACAAGGACGTCAGCGGTGTCATCGTGTTTGCACGCGATGCCGATACGCACCGCTTCATCAATCAGCGGTTCCAGGATCGCGAAGTGCAGAAAACATACCTTGCCCTCGTCAGCGGCGTCGTCGCCCGCCGTGACGGCTGCATCGACGAACCCCTGCGCGAGTTCGGCTCCGGTCGCATGGGTGTTGATCGCGAATCCGGAAAACCCTCAACCACGCGCTATCGCATCCGCGAGCGCTTCCCCGCCCACACCCTCCTCGCGCTATTGCCCCTGACGGGACGTCGACACCAGCTCCGCGTCCACCTCTACAGCATCGGGCATCCCATAGCCGGTGATCCGCGCTACGGCGATCGCACGGCGCAAACCGCCTATCCCCGCCTCATGCTGCACGCGCGCGCCCTCGTCCTCCCCTTACCCACATCCGAAAGCGTCCGCATTGAGGCCCCACTGTCGCCATCATTCGAAACCGTCCTCACCAGCCTCCGCCCCCCGCCAATCACACCATGCAACACTGGTTGATCAAGTCCGAACCTTCCGAATGCGCTTTCGTCGATCTGCAACGGCGCGGGAAGCGCAGCGAATCCTGGTCCGGTGTGCGCAATTATCAGGCCCGCAATTTCATGCGCACCATGCAGCTTGGCAACCTAGCCCTGTTCTATCACTCAAGTTGCCTTGAGCCCGGCGTCGTCGGTGTCGTCGCCATCACCCGCACCGCGTATCCCGATCCGACAGCTTGGGACAAAGCGAGCCCCTACTTTGACGCGAGAAGCAGCCCAGGCAACCCCTTATGGGACATGGTCGACATCCGCTGGCACACTGATTTTTCCACCTTCGTGTCGCTCGATACCCTGCGCGCCGATAACGCCCTGCAGGATCTGCTCATCCTGCGCCGCGGCAATCGTCTCTCGATCACGCCGGTCACCGCCACCCACTTCAAGCGAATCTGCGCCCTGGGCGCCTGAACCGCACTTTCCGATGTGGGCCGTCGCCGGGTATCCGTTGTCGTGCTTGAAATTCCCCGGCCACCACCCCTATGCTTGCCACATCGTCGAAGGGAATGCACTGTGGCCACAATCAAGATCGGCATCGTTGGAACCGGCGGCATGGCGAATTCCCACGCGCAGACGTTCCAGGCCATCAAGGGCGTCAAAGTTGCCGCCTGCTACGACGTGCTGACTGAGCGAGCAACCGCCTACGCGGATAAATGGAAGATTCCGCATGTCGCCAAAACCATGAATGACCTTCTGGAACAGGTGGATGCCGTCAGCGTCGTGACCCCGGATCGCTACCATGCCGCCCCCAGCCTGGCCGCACTGCGCGCAGGCAAGCATCTCATGTGCGAAAAGCCGCTCACGGTCACGCTGGAGGAAGCTCGTAAAGTCGCCCGTTCAGCGGACACCGCCCGCCGCCGCCACGGCGTGCAGCACCTCATCAATTTCAGCTACCGCAATAGCTCCGCCTTTCAGGAGGCCATCAAACTGGCCCGCCAGGGCGTCCTCGGCGAAATTCGCCACGTGCATAGTTCCTATTTCCAATCCTGGCTCGGCGCCAAGATCTGGGGCGGCTGGCAGTCGGATGCCTTGCTCTGGCGTCTGCAAACCGCCAAGGGATCCGGTGGCGTATTGGGTGACTTGGGGTGCCACATTCTTGATTTCACAACCGCAGTCGCCGGCGAACTGAAGGCGGTACGCTGCTGTTTCGCCACGTTTCCGAAGAACACGAAGTCTGGTCGAAAGATTACGTCATGGAAAGGCACGCCGCTGGATGCCAATGACACGGCCATGATTGAAAT
>JAQCIA010000001.1 GCA_027620105.1 Verrucomicrobiota bacterium
AAACCGATGGGACCACAGCCGAGAATGCCCACGTGCGCCCCCCGAACAGCCCCCGCAAGCCGCACGGCATAGATACCAATCGACAAGGGTTCCACAAGCGCCCCCTGCTCCAATGTGGTCCCTTCGCGCAGCGGATAACAGCATTCTTCCGGCATCACAATGAATTCGGCAAGACATCCGTCCGCTTGCCCGGGACAACCGAGGAATCGCAGCGAACGGCATGTGTGCGCACGTCCCGCAAGGCACTGGTCACAATTGCCGCATGACATCGCCGGATCCACGGCCACGCGGTCCCCGACCTGGATGCGACGCACCGCGGGCCCAACCGCCACCACGGTCCCCGCGAATTCATGCCCCACACGATAGGGATAGGTCACGACCTGGCTGCAGATTCGCCCGCGCATGTAGTAGTGCACGTCCGACCCGCAGACACCAACGGCCCCCACCCGCAGCAACACGTCCGTGTCATTGGCCAGGCGCACGTCCGCGACATCGCCGCCAATCATCTGACGGATCCCGGTTAGCAGCATGGCTCGCATCGATTCCCGACCTCCTCCTGCATGGCGCAACAGCATACAGCATTGCGCGCTCCCGACAACCTCCATGAAGGCACACCAACCATCCTCGTCCTTGTCACCAGGTCACTCCCGCCTCTAAGATCGCCACGAGACACTCCATGAACGTCAACCCCCTGCGTTTTGCCGACCGCTATCTCGGCGGTCTGATCGTACGCCTGCTCACCCTGCTGCGTCGACTGCTGCGCCCCTTCCATACACACAAGGACGACCGCACGCCCCGCCGGGTCGCCGTCATCAAGCTCACCGAAATGGGCCGCACAGTGCTCGCCTACCCGGCACTGGCCGAACTGCGCCGCCGCATCCCCGCACTCGAACTGTATTTTTTATCCTTCGACACCTTCAGTGCGATCATTGATGACCTCGGCCTGGTTACGCCGGCGCAAAACCTGCGCGTGGACACCACCTCACGCTGGCGCATGCTCTGGACCGGTTGGCGCGCCATACGCCAGCTGCGTGCCCAAGGCGTTGATTCCGTCATCGACATGGACTTCTTCAGCCGCTTCTCGGTGATCCTTGCGTTTCTGGCCTGCCCGCGCGGCAATCGCGTGGGGTTTCATCGCTTCACCAACGAAGGCATGAACTGCGGCGACCTCTTCACGCACCCGGTCCTTTATTCGCCACACATTCACACCAGCCAGGCTTTTATGGCGCTCACGGAATCCCTTCTGGCGCCACATGCGTCCGAAGTGCTTATCAAGCAGCCACTCGCGGATCGTGACTACCGCCTCCCCGCACACACCCCGGACACCGCCACCTGCCAAACGGTCCGCCAGCTGCTTTCGGACAGCGGCCTGCACCCCGATGCCTCCCGCCCCCTGGTGCTGGTGAATCCGAATTCTTCCGAACTTTTTCCCCTGCGCAAATGGCCCTCGCGACATTTCATCGAATTTTCCCGCCGGCTACTGGCCACCCGCCCGGAAGTTCGCATTGCCGTGACCGGCAGCGAACATGAACAGCGCGAGGCGGACATGCTCGTTCAGCAAATTGGCGGTGACCGCTGCGTGAGTCTGGCCGGTCGCACGAGTTTGCGCGAACTGCTGGCCCTCTATCACGAGGCGCGCCTGATGGTGACCAACGACAGCAGCCCCGCGCTGTTCGCCGCACTCACCCCGCTCCGCACGATTGTGCTCTATGGTCCGGAAACGCCAGCCCTCTATGCCCCGCTTGGCGAACGTGCGACCTGCCTCTACAAACACTTTGCCTGCTCGCCTTGCCTCTCCGTCTACAACGCGCAGCGCTCCCCCTGCCAGAACAACCGCTGCCTGCAAGCCATCACGGTGGATGAAGTGCTGCAGGAATCCCTGCGCGTGTTGGGCCCCGCAACGCCGTAGCGCAGGGCCGCTGCGATCGGCCCGGCTGCACGCCGGCAATCGCCGACATGAAGTCGGCGCTACCCTATGCGCCAGAAGACTCACCGCCCGCGCCCTGCATCTCAATCTCGATGATGCCCAGACCGTTCTCCCACGTCTTCAGTGCATCCAGATCGATCGTCAGCTGTTTGGAACGTGCATGGCCGTCCGATGTGGGATTCTGTTTTTCCGCGCGCTCCAGATTTTCCCGTTCGGACTTCAGTTCCCGCCGCCAGAGATTCAAAATAATATCGCGCACGGCATCGGCCCGCCCGCGCTCCGCGCCACGAATCTTTCCCGGCGCACTCTGCACCGCCGCCGCCAGCCGCAGCACGACCTGATCGACATCCGGGTCCGCCTCAAGCAGGCTATGCAGCCCTTCCCCACTTTCGGCCGCTCGCAGACAGGCATCCGCCACGCGCCGGCAGCTTGCGTCACGAAACATCTTGAGCGGCAGGTAGTTGCGCACGAGTTCACCAACTTCCGGTTCGTTGACCACGTGACAAAGGTGCTCACAGAGTTCCACCTCAACCGCCGGCCGGACCGCCTCATGAATTGCACCGTGCTCCGCCCCCGCCTCCGTCACGCTTGCTGACTGTGCCGCGGCGCGGCGTTCACGTGACTGCAACTGCCGCAAGTCATCCAGCAGAGCGGACGTCGGCAGCCCGAGGCGTGCCGACGCCTCCTGAGTCAGACGCGCGCGCAGCACCGCGTTGGGACTTTGCAGAATCGTTTGCAGCACCGCCCGGGATATCCGCATCACCCCCACCTCGCTACGCACGTCCTCGCGCGTCGACAGCACGCCCACCTGGAAATCAACCACGGACACCGCCTTCTGGATCAGCGCACCAAAGGCTTCCTTGCCTTGCGTCCGAATGAAGGCATCTGGATCCTGCTTGGGCGGCAGAGCCGCCACGCGCACGGCGAGCCCGGCCTGCATGAACACGCCCGCCGCGCGCACCGCCGCATCCTGACCGGCCCGGTCTGGATCGAACACCAGCACCACGCTGTCCGCGTAGCGTTTGATGATGCGCGCGTGGTCATCGGTGAATGCCGTCCCCTGCGCCGCCACGGCATGCGTGAAACCCGCCTCGTGGCAGCGGATCACGTCAATCTGCCCCTCGCAGACAATCGCCTCGCCGGCGTCGACGATGCTTTTGCGGGCGCGGTCGATGGCGTAGAGCACGCGGCTCTTCTTGAACAGCGGGGTTTCCGGACTGTTGATGTACTTGGCGGGCTGGGTCTGGTCATCCAGGGCGCGACCGCTGAACCCGATCACACGCCCCTGCTCGTCCCGGATTGGAAACATCATCCGGTTGCGAAAGCGGTCATAGCGTGCGTGGCGCGCATCCGTGCGCTCGCTGCGTACGAGCAGCCCGGCAAGCTCCAGTTGCGCATCCGTGAATCCGTTCTTCTCCGCCCACTGCAGGATGGCGTCCCAGCGTTCCGGTGCATAGCCGATCAGAAAGTCTTTGACGATCTCTGCGGATAGCGCGCGTGTTTCAAGATAGGCGCGCGCATGCGCGGCGGATTTCATCTCGTCGAGACAGCGCTGATAAAATGCCGCCACGCCGGTATGAATCTTATAGAGGGCCGCCTTGTCGCCGGCCTCGCCGCCCGCGCCCTCCTCCAGTTCCAGATGGATGCCCGCGCGTTCCGCCAGCATCCGCGCCGCCATCCCGAAATCAACACCCTCGTGCTGCATCACGAAGCCGAAAACATCGCCGCCCGCCCCACAGCCAAAGCAATGAAAAATCTGCCGCTGTGGCGTCACCGTGAAGGATGGTGTCTTCTCCTTGTGAAACGGGCAAAGCGCCTTGAAGGCGCCGCCGGCGCGCTTGAGCGTGATGTAGGTGCCAACGACTTCGACGATATCGTTGCGAAATCGTATGTCTTCGAGTTGCTGTTTGGAAATCAACTTTGCCACGCGTATCCCCCGGAGGCAGTGCCGTCCAAGCCTTCACGGCATGTCGGCGGGCAGGACCGATTCCTCGATCGGGCCAGCCAGTTCACGCAAGCGCGGCATCACTCGCTGCACGACTGTGCCCACCACGGACTCTTCGCCGAATCGTCGGTGAACACCTTCGTTCGGCACCACCAGCAACACCGCAAAGACCAACACCACCACAATCAAACCACGCAGCACACCGGCAATGACGCCTCCGACGCGATTCACACCGCCTTCCACAACCACGCGCAGCACGCGCCCCACGGTCAACCGCAGCAGCGCCATGAGCAGCAGCACCCCGACCACCAGCACAACCAGCGCCACCACGGGTGCCAGCGCCGGCGCAACCCGCGTGTGCATGCGCATCCAGCCCGCCAGGGGTTCATAGCACATGGCCCCCAGCAGCAGCGCGGCGGCATCCCCGATCAGTCCCGCCAGTTCTCCCGACAAGCCGCGGAAAAAACCCCGCAGCGCCGCGAACGCCACCAACGCAAGCGCCACAACATCCACGATGCTGGGCGACGGAAATGTATCCATGAATCTGCTCTCCGGCGCTTAACGACGCGCGCCAGCCGGCGGCATGCTATTCAGGGCTGCCCGATCCGGCGCGAGATCAGCGGCGCGCTTAAAATGATAGCGGGCCAGATCATAGCGCATGGACTCCCGATACAACAGTCCCAGCAGGTAATGCGTCGTCTGGTCGCTGGGGTCGCTGGCCAATGCCCGCTTGGCGGCATCAATGGCCGGACCGCGTTCGCCTTGTTCGCGCGCCACCACCGCCACCATGTAGTGTGCTTTGGCCATATCGGGATCGATGGCACCCGCCTGCTTGAATGCGGCCCGCGCCGCCGCAAGATTGCCCCGCGATTTGTGCGCGACGCCCAGATTGAAGGCGGCACTGGCAAACGTGGGATCAGCAACCAGCACCGTTTCATAATACTGAATGGCTTCATCCCAATCGTTGGCAGCGTGGGCATCCAGGCCCTTTTGCCAGGCTTCGGACGGGGTCAGGCGCACGGAGCTTGCCATGGCGACGGGTGGTTGCGTTGTCGTGGTGGTGGCAGCCGTTGACCGACTGGTCGTGGCGGTGGGCGCCGTGGACGGCGGCGGCGGGCCACGCTCAAGCCGCCGTCGGGCGGCCACGCTGCGGTTGTCCTCGGGGAAGAGACGGACGAAATCGCGCAACATGACTTCCGCTTTCTGCGGCTGCCCCAGCGACTGGTCATACAGCGTGGCCCAGGTCCAGAGCACATCCGCATTCTTCGGATCGCGGGCACGCGCCTGCCCCAACAGCACGAGGGCTTCGTCATACGCCTTATCGCCAATCGCCTGCCGGGCCTGCGCCAGCAACGCGTCCCCCGATATTTCCGCCACAGGTTTCGCCACGGTGGTGCTCGGCGGTGGCGCGGACGTTCGCGTGGTCACGGCGGTCGGCAGGCTGATCACCGGGTCTGCCGCGCGTTCGATCCCCGCCGCGGCTGAGGCTGACAGGGGCGCAGTGGGCGGCGCGGGCGCGGGGCGAAATGGCTGGCGCAGCAAGGCCAGTTGCTCATGCACGTTGTCGATGCGCACCTGGTCCGTGGCCACGGAGAGATACCGGCTGAAGTAGCGCATGGCCGCCAGCGTATCCTGGCGTTTGTCACGGGCCATCACGGCCATGTTGTACAACGCTGGCGCATATTTCGCGTCGATCTGCAGGGCATGCTCCAGATGCGCGCTTGCCTGCTCGACTTTGCCCGCGCGGTATTCCAGCCGCGCCAGGCGCGTAATCATGTCAGCCCGTTCCGGCAGTCCGTTCATCACTTCGGTCAGCACATCGCGTGCGTCATCCCAGCGCTTCACCTCCTGCAGGACATCCGCTACCAACAGTTGAGGCCGGGGATCGTTCACATCGAGATCACCAGCCGTGGTCAAGGCTTCGATGGCCAGATCATGCGCCCCCAACTTCCAGTACGCCATGCCTAGATTCGCATATGCCGACGCACTCTGTGGTCGACTCTCTCTGGCGCGCTCAAAATACCGCACGGCATCCACGTGATTCGCTTGCCGCATGGCATCCATGCCCTGCTCCATATTCCGATCGAAGCTGCCGCTGCAGCCGCCCCCGAGAAAAGCCGCAAGGACCAACAGCCCCCAATGTGTGCGAGTCATGCGCATCATGCCGTGACTATAGCACCCCGCCGAAAAACTGCCATGCCGATGCATCTCTTTTTTGTGCGTCCGGGCGCGTATCGCGCCGGTCGCCTCCACCGGGTGCGCCCGAGGCACGTGTGCCAACCACGCGGGCCATCCGCCCGAAAAACACGCAGTCCGCCATACCCATTTTTCGATCTTGCGTTACTCCGGCTGGTCTGACATTATCCGTCGCTTTTAAGCGTAGAGGAACAGGCATGAAAGAAGGCATTCACCCCGACTATCAGGACGCCACGATTACGTGTGCGTGCGGTCACGTTATTCATACACGCTCGACCGTGAAGGCGATGAGCATCAACACCTGCTCCACCTGCCACCCGTTCTTCACCGGCCATGCCACGTTCCTGGACGCGGAAGGCCGTGTTGAGCAGTTCCGCAAGCGTTACGCGAAGAAGTAGCGCTGCCGCCGTTTGGGCCAGGTCGAGGCATCACCACGAGCTGGCCCGCTCTGTTTTCAGGCACGCGACGGCTGACGTCATGGCGTTCTGCATGTTTGAAAGTGGTGCGGCATGATCGACACCTCCCATGTTGAGAAAGTGCTGACCCGCCTGCCCTGGCTGGAGTCAGAGCTGTCCTCCCCAAACGCGGCGGCAAATCAGCGCCGGTTCAAGGACATGGTCCGCGAACATGCCGCGCTCACAAAACTCGCCGCCAAGGCCGACGTGTTCTTCAAGCTCCAGCGCGAAATCAACGAACACCGCGCGCTCCTTGCCTCCGCTGAGTCCGATCGGGAATTGCTGCAGATGGCGCGCGAGGAGCTGGCCCAGGCCGAAGCGCGCCTGCCGCAGATGGAAAAGGATCTCCTCTTTGCCCTCCTGCCGCCAAGTCCGGACGAATTGCGCAACGCGGTTGTGGAAATCCGGGCCGGCACGGGCGGCGAAGAAGCCGCGCTGTTCGCCGGTGATCTTTTCCGCATGTACAGCCGTTACGCCGAAAGCCGCCGCTGGAAGGTGGCCATCGTGGATGCCAGTTCCAGCGACTTGCGCGGTTTCAAGGATATCGTCTTCACCGTCGAAGGCGCCGAAGTCTACCGCTGGCTGCAATACGAGAGCGGTGGGCACCGCGTGCAGCGCGTACCGGTGACCGAAGGTTCCGGGCGCATCCATACGTCCGCCGCCACCGTGGCCGTCTTCCCCGAAGCCGAAGCCGACGACGAGATCGAGATCAAACCCGAGGAAATTCGCGTGGATATCTTCCGCTCCAGCGGGCCGGGCGGGCAAAGCGTGAACACCACCGACTCCGCCGTGCGGATCACGCACTTCCCCTCCGGGCTGGTCGTGCAGTGCCAGGACGAAAAGTCCCAGCACCGCAACCGCGAAAAAGCCCTGAACGTCCTCAAGGCCCGCCTGCTCGACATTAAGCGCCGCGCGGAAGCAGAGAAAAAGAGCCTCCAACGGCGGGACCTGACCGGTTCCGGCGACCGCAGCCAGCGCATTCGCACATACAACTTCCCGCAGAACCGGCTCACGGATCACCGCATCAACCTGACGCTCTACAACCTCGACAACATTGTCGACGGCGAACTGGACGACGTCATCCAGCCCCTGCGCACGCACGATCTGGAGTTGCGCCTGGCCGAGGAAGTCAAGAATACGACCGGGTGATGCAGACGGTTGCGCCTACAGCGCCAGCCTGACCGCCGCCCCGAGGAAGACCGTATCCGAGTCGATGTCCGTGGCGTCATCCTCGAGTTGCTGCGATGACTCAAACCGATACTGGCCGTAGACATCGAGATGGAGCGGCTCCAGGATGGCCAGATCCAGTCCGGCACGGAAGCTGTAAAAAGGATCGTCCGACCACTCACTGTCCTGAAAGATCCAACCAACGCCCGCGCCGGCATAAATGGTCTTGCCGATCAGCAGATAGACCTGCGGCGCGTAGACATCTTCCCCGAAACGATCCGGCAGCAATTCGGCGTCCAGGCCGAGACCAAAGGCCCGGGAGAAATACTGAAGGCTGGCCACATAGCTGAGCCCATCGCTATCAATGTCACCGAGGTCCAGATCGTCGACCGCCTCCCAGTAATTCACACCGCCGCCAACGCGCCACGAACCCGCATTGGCCTGCAAGGCCGCACCACCAATCAGCATGCCAACCAACGCCACCATCATCCATCGCCATGTTTGCATGTGAACCTCCGCTGAGTTGTTGACCACCACCGGTGCCGCCCCGCGTCCACCGCTTGCCCCGCATGTCATATTGCGGAACCGTGCCCGGGAAGTCAACGCGGCTCCGCAATCGCGAGTAGCGACGTTGCGCTTTTATCAACCTGGATGCGCCACGCGGTGGCGCTATACGGATCTTGCACAGTCTGTAGCCGGGCCGTGTGCGGCAAGAATTCGAAATGCGGCCATTTCCCCGCAGCCATCAAAGCGCCAGAATGCCATTGCCCGCCCTCCGGGCGCATACTAGTGTGCCGCATGCCTGAGACCCCACCCAAGAAAGTCGTCGATGTGCTCACGGCCGCGACACAGTATCTGCACGGCAAAGGCATTGAGAGCCCCGGCCTCGCGGCAAAATTGTTGCTGAGCCGCCTCCTGAACTGCAAACATCTTGATCTCATCGTCCGCTACGATGTGGCCCTGAGCGACAAACAACTGGAGGCCATGCGCCGCGGCATCAAGCGTGTGGGTGCCGGCGAGCCTGTCCAATATGTGATCGGCGAAACCGGCTTCATGGGCCACGCCATAAAAACCGACAAACGCGCCCTCATTCCTCGCCCGGAAACCGAACTGCTCGTGGAAACCGTGCTCGACTGCGCGGCCCTGTGGCAACGCCCCCGCCCCGTGGTGCTCGATGTCGGCACCGGCTCTGGCTGCATCATCGCCAGCCTCGCCAAGGCCAGACCGGATGCCCAATATCTCGCCTTCGATGTGAGCGAAGAGGCTCTATCCCTCGCGCGTGAAAATGCAGCCGTGCTGGGCGTGGCGGATCGCGTCACCTTCACTCGCGCCGAACTTGGCGATGCCATGGAACCGGAAACCGCGCACTCCCTGGTCTCCAATCTGCCCTATATCCCGTCCGCCGCCATCGCCGGGCTGCAGACTCAGGTCCGGGATCATGAACCCCTGGTGGCGCTCGACGGCGGGGTCAGCGGCGTGGAAGTCATCGAGGGCGTGGTTTGCGATGCCGCGATCGTCCTCAAACCCGGCGGCATGCTCTTCCTCGAAATTGGCGCGGACCAGGGTCAATCCGTCAGCACCATCCTCCGTGATGCCGGCTTCGACGCGGTCACGGTAAAAAAGGATCTCGCCGGTCTCGACCGCATTGTCACCGGCGTACTGCCGATGGCCTAAAAGCACCACGTCCGAAGTCCTTGCGCAGGCGCGACGCGGACTGACTCAGCCCACAACCACGCACACCGGCTCCGCCGTGAGGGAAAGCCCGGCCGCAGAAGTCACGGTGACGTCGATGATTCGGCCGATCCAGGTTGGTTCATCCGCCGTGAGACGGATGTTGATCTTGCCCTCGGTCAGCCCTATCAAACAATTGAGCTTGGGGTCCCGGCCCGTGACGAGCACCGGCAACGTGCGCCCAATCTGCCCCTCGTTGGCTTGCAAGACATGCTTGCGCAGCAGCGCATTCAGCGCATAGAGCCGGCGTTTCTTCTCGTCGCTCGGAATATCATCCTTCCAGCGGCTGCTGGCCGCGCCAGGACGCGGCGAATACATGGCCGCATAGATCATGTCGAACCCGGTTTCCGCAACCACCCGCAAGGTGTTGGCGAACTGTACTTCGGTTTCCCCGCTGAAACCCACGATGATGTCGGTAAACAGGGTGGCCGTCGGCAGGCGCGTCCGAATCTGCTCAACAATGGCGCGATATTGTCCCACGGAATGCTGACGGTTCATGCGCAGCAGCACCTTGTCATCGCCGGACTGCAGAGGCAAATGCACCTGCTTCGCGATGCAGCGGTGGCGCGCCATGGCTTCCAGCACGTCCATGGTCATGTCACGCGGATGCGGCGACGTGAAGTACAACCAGAATTCCCGCCCGCTGCGCACGCCCAGCGCACCAATTTCGTTCAGCAGCGCGGCAAAGGAAAGCTCCTCAGCCGGCCGGTCATGCCCGTAGGAATTCACGTTCTGACCCAGCAGCGTGATCGACTTGAATCCCTTCTCCACCAACGACTCCACCTCGCGTAAAATTTCCGCCGAGGGCCGGGACACTTCGCGGCCGCGCGTATACGGCACCGCGCAAAAGGTACAGAACTTGTCGCAGCCATTCTGAATGGGAACGAAGGCTTCAAATTCCGACACCGGCGTTGCCGGCACCTGCCAAAGCCCGGTCATCACGGGACGATTCGCGCCCCGCACCGGGCGCGTGAGGGAGGCGACGGAAATGAGGCCAGCGCCAGCGCCTGCCCCCCTGATCCTCCCGGACCGCGCGAGCGCATGCTGATTTTCCACCGGTTGCGCCGCGACGTCCGCCCCACCAAGTGCCACTGGTGTTACCACCCCATACTGGCGCAACATATCCGGAAACTCCGCCAGTTCGTTCATCGTAAAAACGAAATCAAACCGCTTGAGGAACTTTTTGCGATCCGCCGGCAGCATGCAACCGCTGACAAACGTCAACAAGTTGCGGTCGCCCTTCCAGAGGTTCCACCGACCAATGCGGGAGTAGACTTTATCGATCGCCTTCTGGCGCACCGAGCACGCCACCACGCCGAGCAGATCCGCCTCCGTCTCGTCGTCGGTCCAGCGATACCCCATCCCCTCGATGACCGTGCGCACGCGTTCGCTGTCCGAACGGTTCATCTGGCAGCCAAGGATCAGCAGGTGGTACTGCATCAGAAATAGACCTCGGCCCGAATTGTATCCGAAGACACGCCCTGGCGCGCAAGCACGTCGTAGACCTCATCGATCATCTTTACGTTGCCGCACAGGAGGCACTGCGTGCCCGGAACGGCTGGATGCGCCTGTAAACAATCCGTCACCCGACCCGCGAAATCACCGCCCGCATCCCGTGATGTGCACAAGACGTATTGCGCGGCATCGAAGGTCTTTCGCCCAAAGGCTTCGTCGGCTGTCCGGACGCCATGCAGCACCCGATAGCGCAAGCCGGGCAATGACGCAACCATGCTATGAAAAGGTGCAATCCCCGTGCCCGTCGCGATGAACAGGAACGCATCCCGCGCAGGGGCCATATCGTCCAACGTAAAAAAACCCACCGGACCTTCAATGGTCACCATCTCCCCGGCCTTGCAGCGGCGCAACTGTCGCGACACTTTTCCGCCCTCGACCTCACGAATCAACACATCCAATGTCGGAGATGCGAGTGAACTGTAGATGGAATATTCGCGCTGATCGCGACCGTCCGCAACGCCCAGAATCACGCACTGACCGGGCTGAAACACCAGCCCCTGCCGGTCGAGCTTGAGCACGTAAGCCGTCGCGGACAGCGACTCGCAGGCAACGACCGTTGTGGTGTGCTGTCCAGTCAGTGTGGTGCGATGGGTACTCACGCGCCGTCCCCGCCTGTCTTCTCTATCGCTTCCAGCTCCTTGAGAATGGCCCATAGGCGTTCGCGCCGCGCGTCGAATGTGGCGACTTTTCGCTTCAGCACCGCTCGAATCTTTTCCAGCACGTCCATGATGCCGTCTTCCTGGGTCACGGCCGCTTCCAACTGCTCACGCCATTGGCGGGCATAGCCGGCGGCGGTTCCGCCTGATGAAATCGCGAGGCTGAAATGCTCGCCCGCCACCACGGCGGGCATGATGAAATCGCAGCAATCCGGCATGTCCACGGCATTCACGAGCACCGGTAGTGCGCGCGTATCGGAATAGACGCGCCGGTTGAGCGCCTGATCGTCATCGGCCGCATAGATCAAGCGCTGCCCTTTCAGGTGCATCGGGTCGTAGGGTGCCTGCACATGGTGCAAGCCATGCGCACGGACGAGCGCATCCACGGCGGGGCCGAGCATGGGGCAAAGGATGGTGAGCCTCGGCTGGTGTGGAATCAGCCGCTCCAGCTTTTCGGCAGCAAAGCTTCCACCGCCGATCACCAGCACCGGCATACCCGCCAGCTTCACGTTGATTGGAAACGTCTTCATGTCGCGGGCGCAGTGGCTCCCGCCCCTCTCACGGCTTCATCGCCTGCCGACTCTCAGCCATCAATCGCGCTGGTTCGCGAATCCGCTCCCCGCCGTTCACCCAGCCACCACGCCAGGCCCATCAACACAACCGCCAGTTCCACGCCCCAGTACAGGCGCAACGCGCCCCAGATGCCACTGGTAAATCCGTAGCTGTGCAGGCCGACGCCCAGCAGATTCACGCCCCACCAGGAGAAGGCCACGATACAGGCCCCGATGATGGCCAGAATGCTGACCCCAAAGTCCCGCACGTATCCGCCCATGCGCGCGTGTAGCACGATCAAGACCCACAGCACAATCATCAGGGCCCCATTCTCCTTCGGGTCCCAGCCCCAAAACCGTCCCCAGCTGTAGTTCGCCCAAATCCCGCCGAGCATCGTGCCGACGAAAGAAAACAACAGTCCGAAACACAGGACGCCATATACCATGCGCGCAATCGTGGCGTAGTAGGCCCGGTCGGACTGGCGCAAATGAAACACGCGCCCGAGGACGTAAAGATGGGCAATCGCACCCGCCAGCAGGCAGGCCGCGTAACCAATGGTCACGCAGGTCACATGCGTTGACAGCCAGAAGTTCGTGTCGAGCACGGCCTGCAGGCTCGGCATGGTGTCGGACGCCTCTTTCGCCTCGTATTTGATTGCCAGAAACATGCCCAGCATGCCCAGCACCGGCGCCATGGCCAGTGCAATGCGCTGGCGGTTCATGAGTTCCATCAGCAGGGCGACGAGAATCGCGACGGCCGTGATAAACAGAATCGTTTCGTAGAGCGTCGACACAGGCGGGCGCCCACGCAAATAGCAGCGCACCACGATCCCGGCGATCAGCATGCCCGTGCCGCCGAGCAAAGCCGCCACGGCCAGCGCGCGATTGACGGCATTTGCGCGCTGCCCACCACGTCCCGCGGGGTTGGGATTCAGCCAGGTCAGCGCCAACAGGAGAAAGCTCAACAGGAACCCAGACAAGGCCCAGAAGAAATAGTTCGCCCGGTAAAAAGCCACCTCTGCCGAAACCTTGCGATACTCACCGCGGGCTTCGGCGCCTGCGATCAACTGATCCACCAGTTGCGCCGCCACGCGCGGAAGGGCTACCGGATTGTCGCGCGCCGCCACCAGCGCTTCCAGTGTTTCCAGGAATGCCAGTTCGGGCACGCTGGTTGCCACTTGCGCGAATGCGTGGTCAATGACATCGCCAACAGCCAGCCAGGCCGGTAACTGCGCGTCCGCCGGCGGAAGCCAGTGCAGAAACATGCCATTCTCGGCATGGTGCTGCAGGAGCGTCACCTGTTCCAGCATGGCTTGTACGACCGGCGAAGGCTTGCCGACGCCATGCGGAATCTCGCCCACGAGCGTGCGCACCGCGGGCAGCTTGCCGAGGTATTCCGTTACGCGCAGCGTGGTGGGCGTTTCGACTAGCGTGGGAAAAAGCTCCGGGTCCAGCGCAATGCGGGCGCGCGCGAACCCCAGGTATTGCAACAAATATTCAAAGTCGCTCAGATTGCCCGCGAGGTTCACGATCATGGCCTGCCCCGCGCTTCGCTGTTTGGCGTCCACAACCGCATACTGGCTGGCCAATTCCATCAACCGTTCCCGTGCGGGATACAGTTCTGCATAGGAATATCGGTCGCGACGCTTTTCGTGCGGGATCGCGCCAATGGCGGTGATGACGTCCGAATTGTCGAGGGTGAAGGTCGGATAGTGTACCGCCCATTCGGGATACAGCAGGCATGTCAGCAGCCACTCCGTGGCGCCGATGCGCACCGCTTCATCGCCCATGGTAAGGCGCATGCGGCGCTTGCCGTGCAACTTGAGCAGCTCGAAGCGCGCGTAGGTGTCGAGCGGCTTGATGCGGCCACCATCCTGAATGGGCACGCGCTGCAGCAGTGCGACCACAGCCGGATCAACGCGACGGACCACGCGCGTCGAGGATGCCAGCCCGCCCGGGCCACCCTCCGCGACCGGTGCGGCCGTGCCGGTCTGCGCAAGGCCCTGCGTCGACAGCGCGAACGTCAAGCAACAGGCCGCACGGACTGCTTTCCAGAGGGTAGATCGTTTGTTCATCGCACCCCCCGCTTCACATAGAAGAAGAGCTTCTGAAAGAAATGCAGCAGCAGTCCGGCGCTGACGATGATGCAGGCATACAGCGGCCAGTGGTCCGCCGGATTATGCACCACGGCGAATCCGGAAAAGAGCGGCGTGCCGGGCGGTGCGTTTTGCGGACCCCACGATGCCTGAAACAGCGTGTAGCCGCGGTAGCGCAGCGGCGCATTCATGCTGATGTTCACGGCTTCGTGCGATTCGCCTTCGCTCTTGGTCACGTCGCTGCGAAACACTTTCGGGATTTGTGTGTTGGGATGCAGTTCCACCGTGAAACGATCCAGCCGAACATCGAACGGGATGGACCAGGTGCGGCGCTTCATCGCCACTGCCCAGCGCTCCGTACCGGTTGTGAAGGCAAAAGGATGTCGCTCATAGGCCCAGACAATGCTGCGTTGCGGCGCACCGCCCGCCTTGTCCACAACCTCCACATAGACACCGGCCGCGTTCGCCTCCACTTCCTTCGCGCGCGCCTGCGGCAGCAGGGACACGCCGTCGACCGGAGGCAGTGCCGGCGGGGCGCCGCCGGGCACGGGAACGCAATTCACCTGGTACTGCGCGAGCGCGAGCGCAAAGGGCAAATCAGCCGCCGCAAACGTCCGCGCGCCGAAGGGACCCATCGCTTCCAGATCCTTTGTGGGAATGATCCAGATGCGATCCGAAGGTGTTGGTTCCAGGCGCCGGATTTCCACAACCCAATCCGTATAGCTCTCCACCTCGTTCGCCGTCTCCCCTTCATACAGACGCATGCTGCCGTGGTTCGACTGATGAAACGTCACGAACCCGCTGACCAGCAGGAGCAAAATGCCCGCATGTGCCACCAGCACCCCAATGGGGCCGCGCCGCTGAATGAGCCGAATCATTCCGCCACAAACCTGATTGATGAACAGAATGACGAGCAGCAGGTAAACGCCCGGCAGTGGGATCGGCACCACGTCGAACAACCAGTGCACAAGATACAGCGAGTTGAAGTACTTTTGCTGAACGACGTACAGCCCGAACTCCGCCTGTTCCAGCGTGCCCAGCAGCGTCAAAACCAACAGCAGAAAGAGGACGACAATGGCCAGCCCGAACGATGACAGGAACGCAAAGATGCGCCCGGCAACCGTTGGTCGTTGCAGACCTGTGGAATCTGGTGTCATGCGAAGGTGCTGTCCCGATTGTTAAAAGCCGCAAATTATAGGCATCGGGGCATGCCCTGACCATGAGAATCGAGGGCGGAATGCGGGCTGGAAATGCAATCGGTGCGTCAGGCGCGCATGCGCAGTGCGGCGACCACCAGCAGGCTCCACCCGACAATCAGCAGCAAACCGCCCACCGGGGTCACCGGACCGAGAAAGCGCAATTCGCCTAATGGCAATAGCGTGCGCGTAGCGAGCAGATAGATGGAGCCAGAGAACAGCACGGTGCCAATCGTGAAACACATGACTGCGCCGCGTAGAATCGGTGGCGCGCCGTGGAGCATCCATAGGCCGGCCCACAACAACACAATGGCATGATACATCTGGTAGCGGACACCGGTTTCAAACGCGGCGAGCGCCGACGGTTCGAGGCGGGCGCGCAGTCCATGCGCCCCAAAAGCACCGAGCACCACCGCGATGCCGCCAAAAAGACCTGCGATCAACAACACCAGCCTGGCCGTCATGCGCGCTCCTTCTTGAAGCACCACACTCGACGAGCGGGGGTCGCTCTGTCAAGCATCGGAGCCTCCCGACAGCTCCTAGCCCAAAGTCTTGAGCGGATGCTCCGGGCCACCGTCAGCAATTCCGCGACCTCGGCGACACGGCGGGAGATGCTTTCCAGTTGCCTCATGCGGGCCCCGGACTTCCACAATTCCCTTGTGCCCATTCCGCCGCTGCCAAATACTCCGCCGCGATGTCGGCAACTTTCAGAAGACAGTATTTTCCAGCCGCAACCGCGCGGGATTGGGCGAACTGGCAGTGGCAACTGCTGCATGCCTTCCGCACCCGTGAGCAACTGGCCGGCGTGTTGAAACTCACCACCGACGAAGAAGCCGCCTTCACACGTTCGGATCGCCCTTTTCCGGTTTCCATCACCCCGCACTACCTCAGCCGCATGCGTCTGGACGATCCGCAGGACCCATTGCGTTTGACCATGGTCCCGCGCGTCCAGGAACACCAGGTGGGACCCGGCGAACTGTGGGATCCGCTCGGCGAGGAACCCCATTCCCCCGTGCCGCGCATCGTGCACACCTATCCCGACAAGGTTCTGTTCCTGGCCACAGATTTCTGTGCCACCTATTGCCGCTACTGCACGCGCGCCCGCGTGGTCGGCAGCGGCAAGCTGACCGCACCCAACAGCATCTGGGAAGAAGCGCTGTGCTACATCGCCCAGCATGCCGAAATTCGCGACGTGCTCGTCACCGGCGGTGATCCCCTGACCCTGGCGGACGCGCGGCTCGACTGGCTCCTCGCGCGCTTGCGTGCCATTCCCCACGTGCAGATCCTGCGCATCGGCACAAAACTCCCGGCCGTACTGCCGCAGCGCATCACGCCGTCCCTCGTACACATGCTCCGTCGCCATGCCCCGCTCTGGCTGAGCATCCACTTCACCCACCCGAACGAACTGTCGCCCGAGGTGGCACGCGGTTGCATCCGCCTTGCCGATGCCGGCATCCCCATGGTGAGCCAGACGGTGCTGCTCAAAGGCGTCAACGATTCAACCGCAGTACTGAAAGACCTCTTCGAAAAATTGCTGACCCTGCGCGTGACGCCCTACTACCTGCACCAGTGTGATCCCATCGTGGGCTCCAGTCACTTTCGCACGCCGGTGGCCACGGGACAGCAGATCATTCGCGATTTGCACGGCCGCACGACCGGATTCGCCATCCCCTCACTGATGATCGACGCGCCCGGCGGCGGCGGAAAAGTGCCGGTGGGCCCGAATTACATCGCAGGCCGCGACGGCGCCGACCTCCTCCTCAAAAACTACGCCGACAAAACCTACCGCTATCACGATCCGGTGTAGGCCGAACGGGAGTCAAGCCAGAGACCACGGTCTCCGCCCCCCCTCACCACTCCTGCGTGCGCGCCGCGGCCAGCGCTTCGTCCATCAGTGCATCCAGCGCCAACCCGCCGGCCAGGGCGCGCAGGTGATCCGCGCGGGCGTGCAATTCGGGATGCTTGGGTACGAAGAAGCTGCAGCAGTCGGCGTAGGGCTGCGACGAGATATCAAACGTCCCGATGCGCCGCGCAATCGCCACAATTTCCTGCTTGTCCATGCCGATGGCCGGCGCCAGAACCGGTAGTGGACTGTCGGCATAGGTCGCGGCCAGGTTGTCGTAGGTTTGCGATGCAACCTGCGAAAGTGAATCGCCGGTGACGAGATAGCGCGCGCGCGCATCCACCGCCACCCGCGCCGCCAGCTGCAACATGAGCCGGCGATAAAACAGCATGCGTAGCGAGTCCTTCACGTCCCGGATGATGGCGCGTTGCAAGTCATCGAAGGGCACGATCATCAGGCGCGTTTGCACCTGATAGCGCGACAACTGCGCGGCCAGCTGCACGATTTTGTTCTCCACATCGCCCGTCGCCTGGCTGCGATTTTGAAAGTGCACGAACAGCGCTTCGCACCCGCGCTTCATCATGAGGTAGGCCGCCACCGGGCTATCCAATCCGCCCGACAGCAATGCCACCACCTTCTGGCGCGGGTTCGTGGGCAGCCCACCCACCCCATCCATGCGCTCGGTGGACATGTAGGCGGCGCGCTCCGTGATCTCCAGTTTCACAGTCACGTCCGGATCGGCCATGCGCACGCGCTTGTCCGGGTAAGCCGCCAGCACCGCCGCCCCCAGTTGGCGATTCACCTCCATCGAACGGAAGGCATTCTGTTTGTGCGAGCGCCGCGTATCGCCTTTGAACGTGGCAAAGGTGCGCCCGGCCAGCAACGCCACCGCAGTGGACTGAAAGGCTTCCAATTCCAGCGGCAGCTTCCAGGCCGGCGAAAAAAATGCGACGCCGGGCACACGCGCCAGCGCATCACAGACCGCCGCGCGATCCGCATCGGCGGCCAGCGTCAGCGTGATCTGCCCCGACTCGCGGCGATGCGATGTGCAAGCCTCACCCAGCTTGCGGCGGATGTTGCGCCCCAGCAGATTCTCGAAATGGCCGCGGTTCTGCGCCTTGAGCGCAATCTCCGCGTAGTGCACAACGACATGTTCGTAGTTGGTCATCCGTAACACGCAGGATTTCCCGCAGAGATGCAGAGGGCGCGGAGCAATGCGAAACTCGGCGAACTCCGATGCTCTGCGGGAGATGCCGCGCCCGTCTTCCCTACTTGCGCTTTCCCGCCGGTTCCGGGCTGCGCGCGCCCACGCCGAGTTTAACGGCGCCGGCGCGCTTGGCGGCATCCATGACCGTCACCACGTGCTCGAAGGGGGTCGCCTTGTCCGCCAGCACGTAGACCGGCTGCGTTTCCGGCAGCACCAGCACCCGGCGCAACTCCTCCTCGAGGTGCGTGGCGTCCACCACGCCGTCCACTAGATGAATCGTGCCATCCGCCGCCACGCCGATTTCGATGGTGTCCTTGCTATCGGGTGCCGTTTCCGCCGACTGCGCTGAGGGCAGATTGAGTTTGAGCTGCATGCGCACGAGCATGGGCGACACGACCATGAAAATGATCAGCACCACGAGCGCCACGTCGATCAGCGGGACCATATTGATCTCCGCCATGACGCCACCGCGATCGTGGTTGGAGGCCTTCACGCCGCGCCCTCATCCTCAACGATGGCATCCACGAGATAGGAGCCGGCCAGCTCCCATTCCGTTTCCAGCCGGCGGATGCTCGACGAAAAATAGTTGTAGGCCATCACCGCGGGAATCGCGACGATCAGCCCGAACGATGTGGTCACCAGCGCCTCGGCGATGCCGGCGGAAACCACCTCGGGGCCACCGCCGCTCGTGCGCGCGATGTCGCGAAACGCACGAATGATGCCGCCGACCGTGCCGAGCAACCCCACGAAGGGCGCCGTGCCGGCGATGGAACCCAGATAAGGAATGCGCTCTTCCAGTTTGTGCCCCACGTGCCGAATGGCGCGTGCGAGATTGCGTTCCAGATCCTCGCGTCCGCCGCGCTCCCGCAACACGTCCGCCATCACGCGCGCAATCGGCACCGCTGTCTGCTCGCAATAGGTCAGCGCCCCCGCACGTCCACGGCGCTCATGCAGATCCAGCACCTGCTGCACGAACGCGCGCGCATCCACCCGCGCCTTGCGCAGCATCTGAACGCGGTCAACCATGATCGTGATCGAGGCGATCGACATGATGAACAGGACGGACAGCACGGGCCACCCACGGCTAATCATTTCCCAAAGTGTAAAACCTTCCATCGCGTCTCCTGCGAGTATCGAAAATTGCGTCTGATTGCCCGCAATGTAAGAGAAGCACCGCCGGGGCGGAAGGGAAAACGATCCAAGTGGTGGAATCCATCGTCGCGCTTCGCGGCACGGCCTGGCCGAATGCCCTTGATCGTGGCGGATGCCTTGCCTACCCTGTTCGCTCGCATCAACCGGGAAACATCATGACCAAGCAACGCATTTGGGCCAGCTACACCACCTTCACGATGAAGGAGGCCTTCTGGCAGTTGGACGCCACTGCCCGGCGCACCCGGCTGGAAGAGCTGCTGGCGAGCCTGGCGCAAGGCGGTCAGGCCGTGGCGTTCTATCAGGTATTCCCGGCCCGGGCGGAGTATGACTTCCTCGTCTGGACCACGGTTGACTGCGAATCGCTGGACGCGCCCAATCGCTTCCTCGAAGACGCCGCGCGGCGGCTGAGCCCCTTCCGCCAGTATGTATCGGTGCCAACCATCCTCTGCGGCGTCACCAAACCCTCCACCTATGTACGTCAGCACGAAAATCCGCAGGAAATTGATCCCTATGCGGGGCAGCGCGCACCATATTTTGTGATCTATCCTTTCTCCAAAACGGCGGACTGGCACATCAAGCCCCGCGAGGAACGCCAGCAGCTGATGACGGAACACATTCGCCTGGGCAAGACCTATCCGGAAATCAAACAGCAACTCATCTACTCCTTCGGCATCCAGGACCAGGAGTTCATCGTGGCGTACGAAATGGCCGACCTCGTGCAGTTTTCCGATCTCGTCCAAGCCTTGCGTGCCACCGCCGCGCGCATCTATACTCTACTCGACACGCCGATCATCACCGGCACCCTGCGCACGCCGGCGCAGCTGGTGGATATTTTCGCGGGAGACGGTCGGCCTTCTTAAAGGTGTCCGGTGACCAAAAGCGCAGCCCAACCCTTGAATGACGCCTTCCTGCGGGCCTGCCGCAAGCAGCCGGCGGATCGCATCCCCGTCTGGTACATGCGCCAGGCCGGCCGGTATCAGCCCGAATACCGCGCCATCAAATCCAGCCGCACGCTGCTGGAGATCGTGGCGGATCCGGATCGCTGCGCCGAGGTGACCCTGCTGCCCGTCCAGCAACTGGGCGTGGATGCGGCCATTCTGTTTTCGGACATCATCACGCCCGCCGCCGCCATGGGCATTCCCTTCACGATCCAGGATGGCGTGGGCCCGCGCACGGAAAGCCCCCTGCGCACGGCCGCGGACGTGGCGCGCCTGCATGTGCCGGATTGCGAAGCCGAGATTCCGTACGTGGCTGAAACCATCCGCCGGTTGCGAAAATCCCTTCACGTGCCCTTGATCGGATTCTGCGGCGCGCCCTTCACGCTCGCCTGCTACATGATCGAAGGGGGGCCCTCCAAGCAATACGCACTGGTGAAGGGCCTGATGTATGGGAATGAGCCTCTCTGGCACCAGCTGATGGAAACCCTGACCGCCAGCATGATCGCCTACCTGAATTTTCAGGCGGCTGCCGGCGCTCAAGCCTTGCAGGTGTTCGACAGCTGGGTCGGCCAGCTCGCGCGCGAAGATTATGAGCGCTTCGTGATGCCCCACATGCGCACGCTGGTGAGCGAAGTCAAACGCACCACCAAACTCCCCCTCCTGCATTTTGGCGTGGGCACGGCGCATCTGCTCGAATCCTTTCGCTCCGTGGGCTGTGACGTGGTGGGCCTCGATTGGCGCACGGACATCACCAGCGCCTGGTGGCGCCTGAACCATCGCGTCGCCGTGCAGGGCAATCTGGATCCCGGGCTCCTGCTGGGTCCCTGGGAATTGGTGGAGGAACGCGCCCGCGCCATCCTCGTGCAAGTGGATCGGCCGGGATTCATTTTCAACATCGGGCATGGGGTCCTGCCCCAGACGCCGGTCGAGATCTTACAGCGCCTCACAAAATTCGTGCACGCCTGGCCCCCGCCGCTGGAGACCGCGCCAGAGACATGAGGCAGCGGTTTCAATCCGAAATAAATACCCCATGCCACGCGGCGTTTTACTCATGGCCTATGGCGCGCCGGATACACCGGCCGATATCGCGCCCTTCTATACGGATATTCGCCGCGGGCGTGCGCCGTCGGCGGAAGCGCTGGCCGAGCTGACCGCGCGTTACGCGGCCATCGGCGGCGCATCGCCGCTGCTGGCCATCACGCGGCGGCAGGCCACCGGGCTGGCGGCCGCGCTGGGGCCAGACTGGCGCGTCTATGTGGGCATGCGCCACTGGACGCCCTGGATTCATGAAACCGTGGCGCAAATGGCCAGGGACGGAATCACCGAGGCCGTGGCGCTCGTGCTCGCGCCGCACGACTCGCGCCTCAGCGTGGGTGCCTATATGGAAAAACTCGAAGCTGCGGTCGCCGCCCAGCCGGTACCCATCACCTTTCGCAAAGTCCGATGCTGGCACAGACAGCCGGAACTAATTGCCGCCCTCGCCCAGCACACGCACACCGCCCAGCAAAAATTTGCGAGCGGCGCAGGCGCGCGCGCGCATGTCCTGTTCACCGCGCATAGCCTGCCCGAGCGCATCCGTGAATGGAATGATCCTTATCCGCACCAACTGGAAGAGACCGCGCAGCTTGTCGCGGATGCACGCGCGCTGCCCAAATGGAGCGTGGCCTATCAAAGCGCCGGGCGTACGCCGGAGCCCTGGCTTGGCCCCGACATCTTGTCCGCCCTGGCCCAACTCGCCCAACGCGGCGAGAAGCAGGTGCTCGTGTGCGTGATCGGATTCGTGGCCGACCACCTGGAGGTGCTCTACGATCTCGACGTCGAAGCCAAAGCTGAAGCCGGTCGGTTGGGAATTCAACTTGAACGAATCGCCATGTTGAACGACACTCCCGGGCTTGTCGCAACCTTGGCGGCGGTCGTGCGGAATCAGCAATGACGGTTGACAGCAACTTGCGACTTCGATAATATAATCCAGATAAACCCCATCGGAAAAGTATTGATTGAGCACGCAACTAGATAAAGCGGTTGCCGCGGAGCCTCGCATGACGCGGTTCGTGGATGATGTCACCCAACTCGTGACCAACACGCCCCTGCTGCGATTGAAGCGCTTTGGCGCCGGACTGCCCGCCACCCTCGTCGCAAAACTGGAGGCCTTCAATCCCGGTTGGAGCGTCAAGGACCGCATCGGCATCGCGATGATCGACAGCGCCGAGCAGGACGGAAAACTGAAACCCGGCGGCACGATCGTGGAACCCACTTCCGGCAACACCGGCATCGGCCTGGCCATGGTCGCAGCCGTGCGCGGCTATCGCTGCATCCTGACCATGCCCTCCTCGATGAGCATCGAACGCCGCAAAGTGCTGCATGCCCTCGGCGCGGAACTGGTGCTCACGGAAGGACACAAGGGCATGTCCGGGGCCATTGAAGCGGCGAACGAATTGCTGCGCGACACGCCCGGCGGATTCATGCCGCAACAGTTTCAGAATCCCGCCAATCCGCGCATGCACTACCGCACCACCGGCCCGGAAATCTGGTCGACGACACAGGGCAAGGTCGACATCTTCGTCGCGGGCGTGGGCACGGGCGGCACGATCACCGGCGCGGGCGCCTATCTGAAGGAGCAGAATCCGCGCATCAAAGTCGTGGCCGTCGAACCGGAAGAGTCAGCCATTCTTTCCGGGGGCAAGCCCGGACCGCACATGATTCAAGGCATCGGGGCGGGGTTCGTGCCCGCCGTGTATCGTGCGGACCTGGTGGACGAGGTGGTGCGCGTGAACAGTTCTGACGCGATTGAAGCCGGCAAGGAATTCGCGCACAAGGAAGGCATCATCTGCGGCATTTCGTCCGGCGCCGCCGTCTGCGCCGCACGGCAATTGGCGCAGCGCCCGGAAAATGCAGGGAAGATGATCGTCGCCATGCTGCCGGATATCGGCGAGCGCTACGTATCCACCCTGCTGTTCTATGAGGATTGAGCGTGTTGCGCCTTTTGCGGCCAAGCCAGGAATAAAATTATGCAACGCCTGCTGACATTCAAGCATCGCAGCGAAGAAGAAGAGGTCAAGGACGCCGGCCTGTCGCTGGACTTCGACGAGATCGCCCGCAAGGGGGCCATGTCGAAGGAAGAAACCACCATCGCAAAATGGTTCGGCATCTATTCCTCGCGCCAGCCCGGCAACCACATGACCCGCGTGGTGATTCCCGGCGGGCAAATCACGTCAAGCCAGGCGCGCATTCTGGCCAAGACTTCCGAAATGTTTGCCCAGGGCAAGATGTGCGTGACCACGCGGCAGGCCATTCAGATGCACTGGATCAAGACCCCCAGCCTGCCCGACCTGCTGCGCGGGCTGGCCGAAGACGGCCTGTCGACCATGCACGGCTGCGGCGATGTGACGCGCAACGTCGCGGCCTGCCCGTTGGCCGAGACCTGCCGTTACCGCCGCATCAATGTGCTGCCCCACGCCAAGGACATCGCCGAACACCTGGGCGCCTGCCGCGACCTGGACAACCTGCCGCGCAAATTCAAGATCACCCTTTCCGGATGCGGCGCGGGCTGTGCGCAGCCCTTTATCAATTGCATCGGAATCGTCGCGGTCCAGCGTGAACGCGCCGGCAAGACAGAAACTGGATTCAAGGTCATCATCGGCGGCGGCCAGGGCTGGAAGGCCTTCGTCGGCCAGGAAATGTTTTCGTTCGTGCCCACCGAAATGATCAAGCATGTCGCGCGCGCCGTCGGCCTGCTGTTCCGCGACCATGGCGACCGCTATAACCGCGCCAAGTCGCGCCTGAAGTTCGTGGTGCACCGCCAAGGCATTCCCAAGTGCCGTGAAATTGTTTTGGAATTCCTGCAGAAGGAAGGTTTTGCCACGGACGCACTGGAAACGGAAGCCTTCGCAGAAACCGGGCCAGCCTATCCCGAGCGCCCGCTGACGGAGGAAGATCCGGTCGGCACGGACAAGCGCGTCACCGTGCGCGCCATCATTCCCAAAGGGGAATTGGACCACCACGCCATGCGCCGCCTCGCGCAGCTTTCCGAAATCTACGGCAACAAACGCATCTACA
>JAQCIA010000230.1 GCA_027620105.1 Verrucomicrobiota bacterium
GGGAGGAAAGCAAGCCCTCAACGGAACTGATTCCCAACAGAAAATGCAAAAGTCCCGAATCTCTCAAGAACACTTTCGGAGCCTTCACCAGACGTTTGCCGACATTGGCATGATAAGGGGTGAGGCGTCGCGCCAGAAAAAAACCCTCCAGTACATCCATCGTCTTCTGGACGGTGTGATAGGAAACCCCCAGTGAGCGGCCAAGGTCCGAGGCATTGAGCAGACCGCCATGCAGATGGGCCAGCATGGTCATTAGGCGTCGCATCTCCTGGGGGGTGAAGGCGAGTCCGCACCTTGTCACGTCCCGTTCAATAAAAGTGCGAAAGTAATTCTCGAACATGAACTGTCTGGCGTCGGCATCTGAAGCCAGAAACGCCTGGGGATATCCCCCCCGGAGCCAAAGGGTGTCCACTGGGTCCTCGGCTCCTGCTGCCAGCACCTCTCCATAGAGGAATGGGGTCAAATCCAGCACACCGACACGGCCAGCCAGAGTTTCAGAAATTCCCTGCACGAGTTCCGGACTCACCGAACCGAGCAGGTAGAACCGACCGACCTCCTCCCGCCGCTCATCAATCAGGGCCCGCAGCACGGGAAAGAGCGATGGCATGACCTGGGCTTCATCAAGAATGATGGGGCCGGATAATCGCCTGAGCGCCAATTCCGGATCACCCTCAAACACCTGTCGGTCGGAATTCAATTCAAGGTCAAAATACCGGCATCCAATAACATCCTTCGCCAGAGTGGTTTTACCACACTGGCGCGATCCAAGAATGAGCACTGCGGGAAACTGCGCGGCCAGTTTCCGAAGTACTGCAATGGACGCCCTTTTAATCATTTCTTGCATTATAGAATCTCGAGTTCTGTTTAGCAAGGCATTGAAAGCCGGACGCTGGTTTGATTAAGTCGGATTTGGTCGGATCGCACTGTCACCCAAGCCCTATCCCGCGTTCGCGCTCGAGTTTCAGCCGCTCCGCACTGTGGTCGCCCTTGCGCAGGGCGACCACGTCGCTGCACAATTCGCGGAGCGTCTTCCAGTCGTGCGCATCCTCGCCGGCGGCAGGGCATTGAGCCAAGCCACGAGATCGGACCCCGGTTCGCCGTCCTCAAGCCGGCGGTTGAGTTGCTCGCGGATCGTACGCGGCAGCCACGCGATTTTGCCGGTACGCGTCATCGCGTCACCTGCGGTTTGGGTGGTGGGAACGACAATGGTGATGCGTGGGCATTTCATGGCGCGTGTTCTCATCGCAAGAGGCCGGCGCCATCCACAAGCACCGCGTCCCTGGCCTTCGCCCAGGCCGCCACGGGGGGCGTGAAGCCGGCCGTCGAGAAGAGCCCCAGACGCACCCCTGACGGAACGTGTCCCGGAACTTTGGCAACCGCTTCCTCCAGTTTCCGGACGACATCAAGACCGACGGGCCGGGACGTCCACTTGCATTCCGCTGCAAACACTAATGCGCCCTTTTCGTCAACAGCCGCCACGTCCAACTCAGTCGAGCGGTCCCAGTATCGGCCAACGCGCACAATCCCCGGGACAGACGCGAAATCCTCAACATGTTGCCGGCACACGTCCTCATAGGCCCACGCCAAATGTCGCTGCAACCGTTCTTGCATGAGACGCTCGACCTCCACCGCCCGACCGAGTTCGAGAAGACTCATATAGGGCTGCACACATCCGAACCACAGCCGAAGGAACGGGTCGGTGAGTTGGTACAAGCCTTTCTTGCTGAGGGCCGGATTGGCCTCCGTAACCGTCACGTCGCGCCGTACCAGGCCCATATCGCGAAGAACGTCCAGATACCGCGTCAATTGATTGGCGGGGAGTCCCATCCGGGCCGCAATTTCACTGATGCGGGACACCCCGTTTCCAATGGTCTGCAGCAGGCTCCAGTAGGTATTCGGGGTGGCGATTTCGTCACGGATAAGGAAAGCGCTTTCCTCATACAGGGCTCCGCCTTTCTTCAGGACGAGTCCCGTCAAGGCTTCCCGGAACCCGCGATACCCGGCCGCCAATTCAAGGTAGTACGGGACCCCTCCGGTCAACCCCCAGAGGGCCAGAAGTTCCCTCGGGCTTCGGGCGGACACAAACTCCATCGTCTGAGAGAACCGAAGTGGCCGTAACAACCACTGACCCGTTCGGCGGCCGTAGAGCGGACTGGAACGAGCCAGCGCTTCGCGATACATCATTGAGGTCACCGAACCGCTCAGAACGAGCATGACCTCCTGGTGTTTCCAGTGTTCGTCCCAGTACCGCTGGAGGATGCTGGAAAGCGCCGGTTGCGCCTCGCACAGGTATTGGTATTCGTCCAGAACCAAAACGGGCTTCCGGCCTTTCCGGAACCGGTCGTACGCACGAAACAGCGCATACCAGTCCGGATAGCTCGCCTCCGCCAGCGTCGGTTCCCGCAGGGCCATGGACATCGACTGCGCCAGCAACCGGAGCGCTTCATGCTCCGTCGAACGGTCGGCCACATGATAGACCGCCGGCACGTCAGCGCAGAACTGGCGCAATAATGTCGTCTTCCCGAGACGCCGCCGCCCGTAGAGCACAAACAACCCGGCTCCTGGCTTGGCATGGGCCTCCCTCAGGGACGCCAGTTCGGAAATGCGGTTGATGAATTTATTCATATTTGAAGTATAATACTTCAGGACAGAAAGCGTCAACGGCAGTCCGCCGCCCGGCGGCGCTCGTCCGGACAGCCCTGCAGCACGATTGAGCGCGGGGCGTCCTCGATAAACCGGCCATTGTTGTAGTTCGGCACCACGATGGTGACGCGCGGCCAGTACCCCCGCCCGGCCGGTTCTCCGGGACCACGCGCTTCTCGGCGGTCCAGGGCCAGCCGGTTTTGCCGGCGGGCGGCGGGGGCAAGTCCCCGATGCGTGGGTAGTTCATGCGGCCTAGAGTTCGTCTACCAGCACCACATTCAGATCAGACACCCGCTTCCACGCGCGGTCGTTGGTCAGGATGAAGTCGGCGCCGCAGACCCTGGCCGTGCTGAGTTGGATGGCATCTGGCGTGCGCAGCCCGTAGCGCGCACGCAGCTCGACGGCGCCATCCGCCACGGTGAGGTTCAGGGGATAGATGCTGAATCCTTCCGAATTGGTCATACACTCCCGGTACTTTGCCGCCAAGCGCCGGTCGCCCATTTTCTCCGGCAGGGTCAACAACTCGATGTAGGTGATCATGGACGTGATGATCGCGCATCGGCGGGATGCCACCGCCTCGAAGATGCAATCCAACTTCTCGACGTACTGATCGTTCTCCTCGAAGAAGTAGATCAGCGGCGCCGAGTCAAGGAACAGGGTCTGCCCACTGGTCAACGTCAGTCCCATGCCCGGCGCTCCCCTGCCAGATAGGCCTGCACATCAATCGACCGCCAAAGGGCCTTCCCCAATCCCCGGCTGCGCCGGATGTCCAACTTGCCTTCGTGCGCCGGCGGGCCGGCGTCGCCGATAGGAGAAAGGCGCGCCACCGGCTTTCCGGCACGTTCGATGATCAACTCTTCGTGCCGCAAGGAGACAATGTTCAGAAGTCTGCCCAAGTTGCGACGCACCTCAATCGCTGAAACGGTCGTCATGTTGAATCCCTCCACACAATCCAGATGGCACAATCATACCAATTGATATGATTGTGTCAATGGCAGTCACTTACGGGGAACAGGAGGTGCGCCGCAATATCCACGGCCTGCTGCACGGCACGCTCGAGGTTGAGGACGATGACGTCCTGCGCATCGTAATCCCCAGGCAAGACGGTCGCGGACACGCTGGCCTTCGACCGAATGCGAGCCACACACCGTACCATGCTGTCCTGCTTGCCGCGGATGAGGTCAAGATCCATACACGAGTCTCCTTCGTCGGCGATCCATGCTCCGCCGCCGCTGCGGCTGAAAGTCCTCCTGATCGTAGATCAGGCGGCACATGAGCAGGTAGCGGGCATTCCTGCTTCTCTGCTCATCCGACCGTTCCGGAGGGTTGCCCGCTAAATACGCGAAATAACGCGGAAGAAAGAGGGGAGTTCGCCGAGGCGCAGGACCGATTCGTTACCCGACAGCTCATTCAAATTCCGTTTGCGCGAAACGCGGATCGTCGGCCCGGCCGAACACGAGGTCCATCTGCCACAGGGCCTGATCGCGCGACCGCAGCATCGGATCGACCAGGT
>JAQCIA010000231.1 GCA_027620105.1 Verrucomicrobiota bacterium
AACGATAGGCAGCGCCCTGCGGCGGGGTGACCACCAGCTTGCCGCCGGTCATGCCCTTGCCGACGTAATCGTTGGCGTCGCCTTCGAGTTCGATGGTGATGCCGCCGGCGAGAAAGGCGCCCAGGCTTTGCCCGGCGGAACCGGTGAAGCGCAGGTGGATGGTTTCGGAGGGGAAGCCATCACCTTGCCAGGCCTTGGCCACTTCGTGCGAGAGCATCGTACCGACCGTCCGGTTGATATTCTGAATGGGCATTTCGATGCGGATCTTCGTGCCCTCGCGGATGGCGTCTTTGGCGCGGGCGATGATTTCGTTGTCGAGGGCCTCTCCCAGGGCATGCTTCTGTTCCTGTGTGCAGCGGACTTCCACATCCGGGCGCGGTTTGGCGGCGGGTACGAGGATTGGCGTGATATCCAGGCCGTCCATTTTCCAATGCTTGATCGCCTGGCGCGGCTCGAGGCAGTCCGTGCGCCCGATCATGTCATCGATCTTGCGAAACCCGAGATCGGCCATCACCTTGCGCGCATGTTCGGCCACGAGGAACAGATAATTGATGAGATGCTCGGGCTTGCCGGTGAACTTCTTGCGCAGTTCCGGGTCCTGCGTGGCGACGCCGACGGGGCATGTGTTCAGATGGCACTTGCGCATCATGATGCAGCCCAGCGTGATCAGCGGCGCGGTGGCAAAGCCCATTTCCTCGGCGCCGAGCAGGGCGGCGATCACCACATCGCGGCCCGTCTTGATGCCGCCATCGGTCTGCAGGCGCACGCGGCTGCGCAGGTCGTTCATGACCAGCGTCTGATGGGTTTCCGCGATGCCCAGCTCCCAGGGAAGTCCAGCGTGCTTGATGCTTGTGAGGGGTGAGGCACCGGTGCCACCGACATCGCCCGCGATGACGATGTGGTCGGCGAAGCCCTTGGTGACGCCAGCCGCGACAGTCCCCACGCCAACTTCCGAGACCAGTTTTACACTGATGCGTGCTTTCGGATTGGCGTTTTTCAGGTCGTAGATCAGTTGTTTCAGATCTTCGATGGAATAGATGTCATGATGGGGCGGTGGGCTGATGAGTCCGACGCCCGGGGTGGAGTGGCGGATGCGGGCAATGAAGTCATCGACCTTATGGCCGGGCAGTTCGCCGCCTTCGCCGGGTTTTGCGCCCTGCGAGATTTTGATCTGCAGTTCGTCGGCGTTGGCGAGGTACCAGATGGTGACGCCAAAGCGGCCCGAGGCGACCTGCTTGATGGCGGAGCGTTTTGAGTCGCCGTTGGCCATGGGCTTGAAGCGTTCCGGATCTTCGCCGCCTTCGCCGGTGTTTGATTTACCGCCGATGCGGTTCATGGCGATGGCAAGGGTTTCGTGGGCTTCTGCGGAGATCGAGCCGAAGCTCATGGCGCCGGTGCAGAAGCGTTTGACGATTTCCTTTGCGGGCTCAACCTCATCGATGGGGACGGGGCCGGACGGCAGCGGTTTCAGTTCCAGCAAGCCGCGCAGGGCGCAATGCTCGCGGGCTTCGGTGTCGCACAGGCGCGCGAACTGGTCGTAGGCGCCGCGGCTGTTTGTGCGTGCGGCGTTCTGAATGGCGGCGATGACATCGGGGCGCCATGCATGGCGTTCGCCACCAGCGCGCCAGTGAAACTGGCCATCGGTCATGAGCAGAGGGCTTCGCACGCGTTCGCGGATGGGGAAGCCTTCGTCGTGGCGGCGAAAAGCTTCCTCGGCGAGAATGTCAAAATCCACGCCCGCAATCCGGCTTGGCGTGCCCACGAAACAGCGGGCGATGATGTCGCGTCCGAGGCCGATGGCTTCAAAAATTTGGGCGCCCTTGTAGGATTGCAAGGTGGAGATGCCCATCTTGGCCATCACCTTCAGCATGCCCTTTTCAACGCCGCGGCGGTAGGCATCGACGATCTTGTCCTCGTCATCGAGTGCGGGGCCAAGGCGGCCATCGAGGCGGGCCTGCCAGAGCACTTCATAGGCGAGGTAGGGGTTGATGGCGTCAGCGCCAAAACCGATGAGCAGGCAATGATGGTGGACTTCGCGGGCCTCGCCAGTTTCCACGATGATGCCGATGCGCGTGCGCTCGGTGCGGCGGACGAGGTGATGATGAATGGCACCCACCGCGATCAGCGAGCTCAGCGGCAGGCGATCCGGGCCGATACGGCGGTCGGAAAGCACGAGCAGGCTGTAGCCTTCATAGATGCCCTCGGAGGCCTCCACGCAGATGCGGTCGAGGGCGTCCTGGATGGCACGGCCCTTGCGGGTTTCGGCGGCGCGGCGGGGATAGGTGATGTCGATGGTTTTGGCGCGCCAGCTGCCGCGGTTCAACTTCTGCACGGCGACGAGCCAGTCGTTGCGCAGAATCGGATGGGGCACGAGCATGCGCTGGCAGTCGGTGGGCTGTGTATCCAGCAAGTTGCCTTCGGGCCCGATATAGCCCTGCAGGGACATGATGGTTTCCTCGCGAATCGAATCGATGGCGGGATTCGTGACCTGCGCGAAGAGCTGGCGGAAGTAGTCATAGATCATGCGGGGCTGATTGGACAGGCAGGCGAGGGCGGCGTCGTTGCCCATGGAGCCGACGGGATCCTTCTTGCCCTGCACGAGCGGCACGAGCATGAACGACAAGGTTTCGTTCGTGTAGCCGAAGGACTGCATGCGTGGCAGCAAGGTGTCCGGATCAAAGCCTGGGGCTTTGGCGCGGGTCTTCAATTCCTCGATCGAGATCAACTGCTTCTTCAGCCAGAGTCCATAGGGGCGCTTTTCGACGGTGGTGCGCTTCAGTTCTTCGTCCGGCACGATGCGTCCCTGCTCGAAATTCACCAGGAACATACGGCCCGGCTGGAGGCGCCCTTTCTGGACGATGCGTTCGGGAGGGGTGTCGAGGACGCCGACTTCGCTCGACATGATGACGAAATCCTCGTCCGTTACATAAAAGCGACTTGGGCGCAGGCCGTTGCGGTCGAGGCAGGCGCCGACCGTACGGCCGTCCGTGAAGACGATGGAGGCCGGACCGTCCCAGGCTTCCTGCTTGCAGGCGTGGTAGGCATAGAAGGCGCGCTTGGCGGGGTCCATGGTCTCGTGATTCTCCCAGGGCTCGGGGATCATCATCATGGCGGCTTCGGGCAGGGTGCGGCCGTTGTGCAGCAGCAGTTCCAGGCAGTTATCAAAGGTGCCGGAGTCCGAGAGATCGGGTTCGACGACCGGAAACAGTTTGGCGAGATTTTCTCCGAAGAGCGGGCTCGCCATCATGCCTTCGCGTGCGTGCAGCCAGTTCACATTACCGCGCAAGGTGTTGATTTCGCCGTTGTGGCACATGAAGCGAAACGGCTGAGCGCGATCCCAGGAGGGGAACGTGTTGGTGCTGAAGCGCGAGTGGACCATGCCGAGGTGGCTGACGTAATCTGGGTCGTTCAAGTCGGCGAAGTACTCGGAGATTTGCCCGCTAGTGAGCTGGCCCTTGTAGATGATGTTCTTCGTCGACAGGCTGCAAACATAGAAGAGTTCGGGGTTCTGGAGTCCGCCGACGGCGCCGCGCAGGCGATGGGTGGCCTGCTTGCGGATGAGATACAGCTGGCGTTCGAGGGCTTCGGCATCGAGGCCGTCCGCGGCGCCGATGAACAGCATTTCCATCCAGGGCTCGCCCTTGCGTGCGGTGGGCCCGATCATGGAGTTGTCCTGGGGCACTTTGCGCCAGCCGATGAGTTGCTGGCCTTCCTGGGCGATCAAGTCGGCGAGGGTTTGCTTGCAGATGGCGCGGTCCGCTTCGTCCTGGGGCATGAAGACGATTCCGGTGCCATAGCGGCCGGCGTCCGGCAGGGTGAGTTTGGCATCGCGTGCGGCGACCTTGGCGAGGAAGGCGTGGGGTAGGGCGGTGAGGATGCCGGCGCCGTCGCCAGTGTTCGGTTCGCAACCGCAGGCGCCGCGGTGATCCATGCGCCGGAGCATCTGCAGGGCGTCCTGGACAACGCGGTGGCTCGCGATGCCGCGGATCTGCGCGATGAAACCGACGCCGCAGGAATCCTTTTCAAAGGACGGGTTATAGAGTCCGTGGGCGCGCGGGCGGCCGTGGCGGAAGATGGGTTGGGTTTCTAGCGACTCGCTCATCGGCGTGCTCCCGTGGCTAGGGGTCGGCGCTTGCGGGCCGGCGCATCTC
>JAQCIA010000232.1 GCA_027620105.1 Verrucomicrobiota bacterium
TGGCCGGCGAAGAGCACGCGCCCGTCCGGCGGCGTGTTGGTGCTAATCCAGTCAGCGAGGCCACGCGCGTCCTCGGGCATGGTGGCGTAACGGGCGAGGCCCCGGTTGCCGGTGATGGCGCGGACACTCAGGCCGCTCAGGATCAGCAGGGCCAAAAGCGCGGCGCGGAGGGCGGCCAGGCGAACGTCATGCGTGCGCAACAGGCGTCCGAGATACAGTGCAGCGGGCGGCACGGCAGCGAAGGCGAGCGGAATCGACATGCGCGAGAGCTGGCCATGGGGAAGAAACTCGCGCGCCCAGCCGGTGACGGCGGCCAGCACAAGCAAGATGGGCAGGAACCAGCGGCGCAGCGCGCGGCTGGGGCCGAGGGCGGCACCCAGCAGGCCTAGAAACAGAAGCACGGGATTGAATTCACGCAGGTGGGCCGCCAGGTGATCTGCGCCGGAACAGAAATGGGCCCAGGTCAAGAGCGCCTGAAATTTTGCGTCCGAGGGTGCGGCGGTCTGGCCGACAAACGCGATTTCCGTTTTTCCTTCGGCCAGCACCGCCAACAACCAGGGGCTGAAGAGCGTGAGGATGGCGGCGGCGCAGAGGGTAAGAAACGTCAAGGTGCGTCGCGACCAGCGCGATGCGGAGCAGAGCGCGCTCAAGGCGACGGCCAAAGCGACGATGCCGCAGGGCGGCCACATGAGCAGGAGCGTGCCTGCGAGGATCAGGCCCAACGCCGTGTATATATTGATTTTGCGCAGCCAGATGGCCCGAAACCCGAGGGCGCAGACGGGCATGGTCATGGCAGACGCGAAGGATGCGCCGATGGTGCCGTAGTGAAGGCCCCAGAGAAAGAAGTGCTGGCTCACACCCAGGCCGAGAATGCCACCGGTGAAGGCGGCGGTGCGATCACCGCCCAGCGCGCGGACGGAGGCCACGGCGAGCCAGGGGACGATGACGAGAAAGAGAATGGCCCAGGCAGGCGTGTAGATGTTCTCGATTGGAAAGAAGCGAAAGAGTGGCCAGAGGGCGAGACCCGGGCCGGCCACGCCGGTGATTACGCTGGCTTGATGCAGCACGCCGCCGTTCCAGTGGGGCATGTAGTTCACGAGCTGTGGAAACTGATGGGAGAACTCCCAGAGGCGCAGCATGAAGGAGGGGTGATCGATGCGGTACAGCGCCGCGCCGGATGTTTTGAGCATGAGCGCGGCGATGCAGAGCGCTTCCGCCAAGAGCAGGATTGCCAGGACGGGGCGCCAGGGGCGTCGCAAGCCGCGAGCGAGGAAGGGCGTCAACAGCAGGGTCAGCGCCACAAATCCGGACAGGCCGCGATTGGCGACGACGACGGAAGACAGGGACGACCAGGATGTGAGCGGCGCCCAATTCAGAAAGAAGAACCAGCGGTGGAGCGTAACGCTAGCGAATAGGCACAGGACGAGGCCGATGAGGAGGGGGATAAAGGGGCGGGCGCGGGCGAAGTCCATGGTGGCGCTGCCGCGGCTGCGCCAAAGCCAGAGTGCCAGCGCACCGGCGGCAAGCAGGAAAAGCGCGTGGGGGTAGAGTTCGGTGCGCAGCAATTGGCCGCGCGTGTGGAGGGCCACGATGAGCAGGAGCGGTGCGATCCAGACGAGCAAGGTGCGGCAGCAGCGGCGACGGCTGAATGTTTGTCGGGGCGTGAGCGTGTGGTCAGGCGTCTTCTGAGTCATGGGGATGCCGCTGGCCTGGACGGAGCTTCCGGACGAACCGTTACACGAAGATAGGGAGTAGCACGAACGAGGTCAAGTTGCGCATGCGGTGATGCGCGCTTGCGCCCAGCCAGCCGGCCTTGCGATACCAGTCGACCGCTTCGGCCATTTCGTTCTCAAACGATTGGGTTGGGCGAAAGCCAAGTTCCCGTTCGGCCTTGGCGCAGCTGAAGGAACGGTTCTTCATGAAGAAGTCGATACGGCGGCGATAGATGGGCGGAGAAATTTTGAATGGTTTGCAGATCCATTCGCAGGTGGAGCCGGCCCATTGGAGGGGTTTGGCCGGAAGGCGCAACCAGGGGGGCGGCACGCCCAGGAGTTTGGCAATCAGTTCGGCGGCTTCCTGGAGGGCGACGGATTTTTCGCCGGCGATGATATAGACCTGGCCGTTGCGCTCGGCGTGCTCCATGGCCAGTTGGAAGGCGCGGGCGACGTCGCGGACATCCACGAAGTGTACATGCACGCCGGGGCCGACATAGAAGAAGCGGCACGCGGCGATCATGCGGAACATCTTCAGATTGCGTGTATCGCCGGGGCCGTAAATCATGGCGGGGCGTATGACGCAGCCGCCGATCTGGCCCTGGCGAAAGAATTCCATGGCGATTTTTTCGCCCGCCAGCTTGGAGCGTTGATAGTAATCGCCGGGGCCGTAGGGGGTTTCTTCGGTGCCGGGCGGGTTGGCGATGTGTCCCAGCACGCCGATGGTGGAGCAATGAATCAGGCGCGGCACGCCGGCCGCGATGGCGGCCGTGAAGAGATTGCGTGTGCCGTTGGCGTTGGTTTCAAAGTAGGCGCTGTCCGGGAGGCCGGCTTCGCGGAAGATGCTGGCGACGTGATAGATGCCCTGCACGCCATCCACGGCACGGGCCAGTGAGGCGGGATCGAGCAAGTCGCCGATGATGGTTTCGGTAGCCCCCATGTCGCGAACCGTGGCGGCCTTGGCTTCGCTACGGACGAGGGCACGCACGGGGATGCCCTGGCGGCTCAGTTGTTGCACGAGCACACCGCCGAGATAACCAGGAGCGCCAGTGACGAGAAAGGGTTTCTGGGGTGACATGTGTGTTTCAGCGCTTGGCCACGGCGGGTGCTGCGATGCGTGCAAAGGCGGGCAGGGGGCCCACCAGTGGGCGGGCATAGTTCAGGAATGCGGGGGTGACGTGGTTGCCGGCGGCGTTCATGAAGTTGTTGGGCATGTGGCGCGTCTTGGCGGCGACGGCTTCGAGCGGCACCAGCACATAGTCCACGGCGTAGTCGCCGATGCGGCGAATGCTGACGGAACCGCTGCGTTGCCCCATGGCGGCGAATTGGACGGCCTTCGCACCGACCTCGCGGGCTTCCACGGCGTCGCTCTCGGACACACAGCCCAGGAAAGACCGCTGCAGATAGCCGAGAGTATCGCTGCGCACGCGTTTGATATCGGTTTTGTCGCGGATGAGGTTCGCGAGCAGATCGCCCAGGGCGCCGGTGCCGGAGAGTTGTACGTTGCCGTGGGCGTCCCGCTCGACGGCCTTGCCCTTCATCAAGCTAGAGATGAAGGGTGTTCCATCTTTGCCGGAAATGCCTTCGGAAACAGCGATTACGCAAAGGCCGCGTCTGTCGTAGACCTTTTTCACATCGGCGACAAAGCGCTTGGGATCGAACGGACGTTCCGGCAGATAGATCAGGTGCGGTCCGTCGTCGGGGTATTGGCGGGCCAAGGCGGCGGCGGCGGTGAGGAAGCCGGCGTGGCGCCCCATGACGACGCCGATGTAGACGCCGGGGAGCGCGCGGTTGTCCATGTTCACGCCGGCGAAGGCCTGCGCCACAAACTTGGCGGCGGAACCGAAGCCCGGGCAGTGGTCGGTTTCCATCAGGTCGTTGTCGATGGTTTTCGGCACATGCACAGCGCGCAGGTCATAGCCGGCGGCAGTGGCATACGCGTTCACGAGGCGGCAGGTGTCGGAACTGTCATTGCCACCGATATAAAAGAAATAGCGCACGCCATATTTTTGAATGACGGCGAGCATGTCTTTGCAATAGTCGGGTGTGGGTTTGTCGCGGGTTGAGCCAAGCGCCGAGGCCGGGGTGCCGGCGACTTGCTCCAGATTGCGGGCGGTAGTCTGAGTGAGATCGAGAAAATCGGCCTTCACGACGCCGCGAATGCCGTGGCGGGCGCCGTAGATTTTTGTGATCTGGGGATGGTGCCTGGATTCATTCACGACGCCGACGAGACTCTGGTTGATGACGGCTGTGGGGCCGCCACCCTGGGCGACCAAGGCAATTCCTTGCAGTGTGGACATACGATGCTCCTCCGCGCGCTGTGGCACAGCCAACCAAAAAAGGGACAATAGTGGTCTGCACGGAAGGGCGTCAATTAGATATGGCGCGGGGGGACTCTCTCCTGCGGCCCGTGGCGGAGCGCGATCTCTCCGCGTG
>JAQCIA010000233.1 GCA_027620105.1 Verrucomicrobiota bacterium
ATCGGGCGGGTGCTGACCGATCGCGAAGCGGGGGATCTGATCCGGCTTGGCGTCACGGCGGTGTTGGATCTGACGGCCGAGTTTACCGAACCGGCGCGCCTGCGGGCGCTGCATTACCGCAATCTGCCGATCCTTGACCTGACCGCGCCAACGATGGCGCAGCTCCGGGATGCGGTTGTCTTCATCGATGAACAGCTGGCCGGCGGGGGAACCGTCTACGTCCACTGCAAGGTCGGATACTCGCGAACGGCGGCGATGGTCGGCGCCTATCTTATGGCGTCGGGGGCGTGCAAGACCGTAGACGCGGCGATGATGCATCTGCGTGCGGCGCGCCCGCCAATCGTGATCCGGCCGGAAGCGGTCGCGGCCATGCAGCAGTTCTGCCAAGCCCGGCTACCCCCCTAAGCGACGCTCTTCGAGTCGTTCCTGGGCCTGCTTGACCTGGCGGCGTAGCCGCCGGTCTCCAGCGAGTTTATCCGGTAGACGTTTGAGCTGGTCGCTGACGGCCGCGCCGGTGCCGACAGACAGGTAGTCGGCCACGTCGCGTTGGCTCTGTCCGGCATAGCAAATCAGATACCGGGCGGCTATGGCTCGCAACGGAGAACCGTGGCGGCGACGTTTGAACTCGTCGATTTCCACGTCGAGAACCTCGCTCAGGATTGCCAGTACCGTATCGGCCGGCAGCGGCTCGCTGATATGCCGGAAGGATACGTCTTCAGGTCGGGTATGCTTCTCCAGGCGTTTCAGACACAGCTCGTCGATCCACGCCCGGAACCCGTCGCTGCCGATGCTACGCGGCGATTCCTTCAGCGCCACCTTGATATCGTCGTCGGACTCGGCAAGACCACTCTCGACGAATTCACGGTAGCGCTTCGGCCACTCCCGACGCTTGCCGTGCATCTCGGCGAGCAGCGGTCCGTATTCGACGAAGTCCAGCGTCTTGCGCGCGCCGATGTAGCTCGGATAGCTGCTCCACCGATGAGCGCGTAGCGTCTGGATTCGATCCTTGATCGGCTTGGCCTTCATCGAGCCGATACATACCGGGTTCAGGTGGACGTAGCGTGAGAGCGCCAGCAGGTAGTCGTCGCCTTCGACCAGTTTGGCTTTGTAGCGTCCATCGAGAAGATGACCGTGCCGACCGTGCCGCAGGTTGTAATACACCGTGTACGCGGTCGAGAGCGACTGCATGAATTTCGAGCAGTTCGCCTCCGGGGTCTCGAATACCAGGTGAAAGTGGTTCGTCATGCAGACGAACAGATACAGGCGAATGTTAAACTGCTCGACCCGCACGGCCAGTCGCGCAAGAAAGTGCTCGTGGTCGGCATCGTCCTTGAACAGGAAGGTCTTCTCGGTTTGCCAATTCCCCACCATCCGGCAGGTGACGTGATAGATCGCTCCAGGAAACTCGACTCGCAGAGGTCTTGCCATGCGGAGAATATCGCATGGCTACTCATCCATCGCAATCTTTATTCTTGAGGGCTGACCCCACTGCCCCACAAAACCTCGCGAGCCTGCGACGTCTGGCCCTAAACGCGCTCAAGCGGGAGAAAAGCAGGCACAGCATGCGCATGAAGGTCAAAAAGGCAGGCTGGAACAACGATTACCTGCTCGCGCTTCTCGGCATCGACCCCGCCTGAGTGGAATGGACGCCTGACAAATCCGAGCCCCGAAGCCAGCCCCAGCCGCTGCTTTGGCCAAAATCGGTCGAATCGCGGTTGCTTTGGACCAAATCGTACCGCCAACGCCCTCGCCATCCGAGCGCACACCGAAAAAAAAACAATCGAAAGTCCCTGCGCCAGGAAATGATCAAGGCTCGGAATTTAGATGCGTTTGCCCTGGGTGATGGAGTCAATTGAATATGCATATTCAGGCCGTTTGGCAGGAGCGTTCGGAGGGCCCAAATCCTCGCCCGCCAGCCAGTAGCCAGCGAAACGCGGCGCCTTGGCGAGGATTTTGGCGACACAACGCCCCTTGACAAGACCGATGATCCGACACCGCATGGCGGGCGGGATGCAATCGCAAAGTAGTTGTCGCGACCGGCCATTTTTTACTAGCGCGTACAGGGTGATCTGCGTACTCTCCAGCATGCTATTAGGGAGCGATCAACGCCGACTATGGGCCGCCTTGGTTCAGTTAAGCGTGGTCATGCTAGCCCTGTCGGTGCCGCGCGCCACGGCCGAGGAAACGCCGCGCGAGGTGCGTGAGCGCGCCATTCAGAAGCTGGCCGGCGGCGACTTTGCCGGCGCCATCCCCGAACTCGAACTGCTGATCGATATGCTGGGCAAGAGCGACCGCGGCCTGGTCGTCGGCAGTCTCGAGTACATCTACTACAACCTCGGAATCGCGAATTTCTTCGTCGGGCAGTTCTCGGCGGCGCGCACGGCGTTTGACACCTTTGACAAGCGCTACCCGCACGGGGCCAAGCGCCCATCGGTGGCCCTTTACCGGGCGGACGCCCTGCGGCTCGAGGGCAAGTTGGATGACGCGCTGCGCGAGTATGAGCGCATCAACCGCCAGTTTGTCTACGAGGCGCGCGAGCACACGGATATCTTTTGCGGCCAGTCGCGCTGTTTCCTGGCCAAAGACGACTGGCATGCCGCGACTGTCCCGCTGGAGCAGGCCTACCGAGTGGCCCCGGATTTTGTCCGGCGCAACTGGGCGGCTTCGCTCCTGGCCACGGCCTATTTCAAGGACCTTTCGATTGAAAAAATTTTTCCGATCACTACCGTGCTGCTGCGCCCGGGTTCCTTCGCCTCGCGCTCCGTGGCGTTCAACCTGGCCGCCCTGGAAGCGGGCGACACGCTTTTCGGCGAGGAACGCTACCGTGAAGCGCTCTGGGTCTACCGCATGGTCTACCCCTACAATACGGTGCTGAGCGGCAGCGAACAGCATCTCGAACGGTTGCAGCGGCTGGCCGAGTTGACCGGCAGCAGTACGGCCGGCGATCCGCGTCTGCTATTTCGCGTACAGGAGAGCATAGGTGAGCAGGAGGCCGAACTGGAAGCCATCCGCGAAACCGATAACTACGACATCGAGCTCGTCATGCGCCTGGCGCGCAGCTATATGCAGCTCCTGCGCCTACGGGAGGCGCGCGAGATATTCCTGCGCTTGCATGACATTGGCGGCGAGCCGCTGGCCGAGGAATCGCTCTTCTATGCGTTTCAGACGTCGCTCGGCATCCCGCCCTGGACACGCGCGTTTGAAATCGGCCGCGAGTACATGGACCAATATCCCGCCGGCGAATACTACGACGGGCTGACCCTGACGATCGGGCAAATGCATGCGCGTGACCGTGCCTGGACCAACGTGATCGCCCATTTCACCGAGGTCTTGACCGTGCGGCCGAATCACGGGGCCGGAGCGGAGTGCATGTTCCTGCTCGGATATGCCTCCTTCATGGAGGAGCAGTTTGAAGCGGCGATCTCCTGGCTGCGTAAGGCGATGCTGCGCTATCCGGAATCGCCCCTGCGCGAGGACATGCTGTATTGGACCGGCATGTCGCTCATGTTTAATAGCCAATACGAGGAGGCCAGCGTGGAGTTCGATGCCCTACTGGCCGGTTTCCCCACCGGCAGTTTCTACGAGGATGCCCGCTTCCGGCGAGCGATCTGCGACTATGGGCTCAACAACATGGAGGCCGCGGACCGGCGGTTTCAGGACTTCCTGCGGGATTATCCCACCAGCCGCCTGGCCGGCGAAGCCAACATGACGCGTGGGGACATCGGCGGCGCGCTGGGCAATCTGACAGACGCGGTCCTCTCGTATCAGGCCGGCATGACAGACACGAATCTGAACGCCGAGCACTACAACCACTGCTCCTTCAAGTGCGGCGAGATCCTCGTCGATGAAGAGCGGTACGCGGATCTGATCACGCACTTCGAGGGCTATCTCCGTGCGGCGCGCGAGGGCTCGAACCTGCCCCAGGCCATCTACTGGATCGGCCTGGCGCACTGGAACCAGGGCAAGCAGGAGCAGGCCATTTCCTATTACCGCAAGGCCGTGGAGACGTATGGGCGCGCGCCAGATGAGATCGGGATCGATATGATCCTGGACGAATGGATCGGCCGCATCCAACGCAGTGCCCCGGAAAAAAGTCGCGCGGCCTGGCGCGATATGGGCACCGCGTTCACCCGCGCGCGGACGGC
>JAQCIA010000234.1 GCA_027620105.1 Verrucomicrobiota bacterium
TTTCGGGTCGGTGGTGGGGAGCTGGCAGGTGAAGTTTTCGCAGACGTAGGCGGTGGCTTTGTCTTGGAGCATGCGGATGGAGCCGAGGTAGTCGTTGTAGTCGGCCAGCACCTTTTGGCCGGCGCCCCCATCCGCGAGCAACAACACCTTGTTCGGGATGAAACGCGCGTGGACTTCGCGCAGGAGCGCTGCGGTGTCCGGCGCGCCCGGCTTGCCGGCGATGACGATCTGGCGCGGGGTGTCCAGCAGCCGGGCCAGGGCGACAAGCAATTGTGGCATGGCGTAGGGCATGTCGTGCAGGCGCGTGCTGAACGCGCGAATGGTCTGTTCGCCCCGTTCCCGAAAATGATCGCGACCGGTCATGTCGGCCAGACGCAACAGGTTTAAAGCGGCGACGGAACTGGCCGCCGGTTCGGCGCCGTCGTAGTCCTCTTTCATGCGCAGGAGTACGGTGGGATCCTCGCCGGAGGTTCGGAAGTAGCCGCCGTGGGCTTCGTCCCAGAACCGCGCATCCAACTGCTCCTGCAAGGCGATGGCCCATTGCAGATGCGATATGTCGAAGGCGGCTTCGTAGAGATCCAGCAGGCCTTGAATCAGGAAGGCGTAGTCTTCGGCGTAGGCATCAATCCCGGCGGAACCGGCGCGGTAGCGGCGTAGCAGGCGGCCGGATTGGGGATCGACGAGTTGTTCGCGGATGAAGGTGGCGGCGCGGAGCGCGTCGTCGCGATAGATCGGTTCGTTGAGCACCTGATAGGCGCGGGCGAAACCGGACAGCATGAGGCCATTCCAGGCGGTGATGGTTTTGTCGTCGCGGTGCGGACGCGGGCGATGGTTGCGCAGGGCAAAGAGTGCGGCGCGGGATTTTGCGAGCAAGGCTGCGGTGGCGTCCGGCGTTCGGCCGAACTGCTTTGCCGTTTCGTCGAGCGTGTGAAACACCATCAGCACGTTCTTGTTCGGAAATTCGCCGTGCGGATCGCTTTGCACGTTGCCGTTGGGGCGCACGCCGTAATGAAAGTTGAAGATGTCTACGGCATCGGCGGGCAGTGCCGCGGCGATTTCGGATTGCTCCCAGACGTAGAAGGCGCCCTCGGCCTGGTGGGAGGGATTGGACGGGATGGGACTGTCGGCATCCTCGGCGGAATACCATTCACCGTCTGGGCCGGTCATGTCGCGCTGGATGTAGGTGAGGGTGCCGCGCACGATGTCGGCGAAAAAGGGATCGCCAGTGAGCTGGTAGGCGTCAAGAAGGGTGCAGACGAGCTGGCCCTGGTCGTAGAGCATTTTTTCAAAATGCGGCACGTGCCAGCGTCCATCGACGGAATAGCGGTGAAAGCCGCCGCCGAGCTGGTCGTACATGCCGCCTTCCGCCATTTTCTGGAGTGTGAAGCGCGTCATTGCCAGGGCTTCGGCCTGGCCGGTGCGCGCGTGGTGCCGCAGCATGAAGTTCGGTGCGGCGGGGCGCGGGAACTTTGGGGCATCGCCGAAGCCGCCGTATTTGGATTCATAGGACGCAGCCAGTTGCGCATATCCCGTCTCCAGAATTTGCGGTTCGAGGTTCAGGTGGGCCGGGGCGGCTGCGGTGGTGTGTTCCCGCAAGCGCGCGAGGACCGTGGTGCTGGCGGTCACGATGCCGTCCTGGTTTTCCGCCCAAGCTTTGGCCACCTGGTTCAGGATGGAGGCGAAGCCGGGGCGTCCCCAGCGATCTTCGGGCGGGTAGTAGGTGCCACCGAGAAAGGGCTTTAAGTCCGGCGTGAGCCAGACACTCATGGGCCAGCCGCCACCGCCGCTGACAGCCTGGACATAGGCCATGTAGACGGCGTCCACATCCGGGCGTTCCTCGCGGTCAATTTTGATGGCGACGTAATAGTGGTTCAGGATCTCCGCGATGGCGTCGTTTTCAAAGGACTCGTGGGCCATGACGTGGCACCAGTGGCAGGTCGAGTAGCCGATGGAGAGGAAGATTGGTTTGTTTTCATGGCGCGCCTTGGCAAAGGCTTCCTCGCCCCAGGGATACCATTCCACGGGGTTGCGGGCGTGCTGGAGGAGGTAGGGGCTTTGGGAAAAGACGAGGCGGTTGAATTCGGGACCGCCGTCGGGCGGGAGTTGCTGCAAAGCGGCGGCATCGGGCAATTGTGGGTGACCGGCATCGTCACGGTGATTAGCCGCGGGTGGCGGTGGCGAAGCGGGCGGTGGCGTGGGGGGCTGGCAGGCAGATGTCATGCCCAGCGCCAAGCCACAGAGGAGCCGCCAACGATTGCGCCAGCCTTCGGGGGATGTCCTGATTGAGGATGCATGCATTTCACTTCGCGGCGATGCTATCAGAAGTCGCGCGCTTGGCGCACGCCTGAATGCGCTTGCGGGGCGGCGGTCGACGGATCAGCGGAGCCCGAAAAAGATCAGAGCGACGGTAAGGGCGTAGAGGGCGAGGTTGAGAAGGATCGGGATGTCCGTGAGCAGCACCATCTCCGGGCGTTCGCCACGTTGCAGGCGGTAGGCCAGGTCGAGATAGCGAAAGACGCCGAAGATCACGAAGGGGATGGTGAAACCGAGGTAGTGCGTGCCGAATTTTGCCACGGTGGCGTCGGACATGGTGTAAATCGCGTAGGCCACGATCGTGGCGCCGGCGGCGATGGCGATGAAGAGATCCAGGACGCGTTCGTTGTAGCCCTCCAGGCTGCGTCGGCTTTCGTGGCCAAGTTCGGCGACGACCAGTTTCTCCTGGCGGCGTTTGCACAGGGCGAGAAAAAGCGCGAGGAGGAAGGTGCAGAGCAGCAGCCAGGGCGAGATGGTGACGGACAAGACGACGGCGCCGGCGATGGCGCGCAGGACGAACCCGGCGGCGATGACGAAGACATCCAGCAGGGCCACATGCTTCAGGCCGAGACTGTAGAGCAGTTGGATGATCAGGTAGGCGCACATGACGAGGGCGAAGGCGGGGGCGAGCAGGTAGGCGCCGGACAGGCCGGCGGCCAGCAATAGCAGGGCGAGGCTGAGCGAAAAAACGGGGGTGAGCCGACCGGCGGCGATGGGGCGATTGCGTTTGCGCGGGTGGGCGCGGTCGGCGGCGATGTCGCGCACGTCATTCAGGAGGTAGACGCCGCTCGAGGCCAGGCAGAAGAGGAGCGCGGCGGGCAGCGCGACGGTCGGGCCTTGGGCGAGGGTGATGTGCTGGCTCTGGTCGCCCAAGGCAAAGAAGAACGCGGCGAGGACGAGGGCGTTTTTTGTCCACTGACTGGGACGCATGGCGGTGAGGATGTCGCGCAGCGTGGGGGTGTGGGGTGTGGCGTGCATGGTGCTCAACCGGGGCGGGGCAGCGGTCGGCGGCGGAAGCGATAGCGGAAGGCGAGTTTCCAGACGATGCGCAGGGCTTCGGTGGCGATGTCGCGGTTCATCTTGGAATAGCCCGAGCGGCGATCCTCAAAGATGATGGGGAGTTCCACGATGCGGAACCCTTTCATCCAAGCGGTATGGGTCATCTCCACCTGAAACGAATAGCCGCTGGACATGACGCTGTCGAGGTTGATGGCTTCCAAAACTTCGCGCCGAAAGCACTTGAAGCCGCCGGTGGGATCGGTGATGGGCATGCCGGTGATGAGGCGCACGTAGGTGGCGGCGGTCTTACTCAGCAGCAGGCGGCTGAGGGGCCAGTTTGTGATGCGGATGCCTTTAACGTAGCGCGAGCCGAGGACGAGGTCAGCCTGCTCGATGGCCGCGAGAAAGTTCGGGAGCTCGCGCGGGTCGTGGGAGAAATCGGCGTCCATTTCGAAGATCAGGTCGTAGCGTTTGGCGATGGCCCATTTGAAGCCGATGACGTAGGCGCGGCCAAGGCCACCCTTGTGGGGGTTGTGTACGGCATGGATGCGGGGGTCCTTTTCCGCCATGGCGTCCACGATGGCGCCGGTGCCGTCGGGCGAGTTGTCATCCACAAAGAGCACATGGGCTTCGGAATCGGCCGCGTGGATGGCGGCGGCGATGGGGCGCACGTTGTCGTGCTCATCGTAGGTCGGGATGATCACGACGCGCGTTTTCATTCATAAAACTATACGGGGGGGTGATCGCGAGTGTCGAGAATGGAGTGAGGGCAACCCGACATGGCTGCGCCAAAGTCGTTGGGAATTGCCGTGAGTGGTCCT
>JAQCIA010000235.1 GCA_027620105.1 Verrucomicrobiota bacterium
TATCCCAAACGAGGCTTAAGTAAGTGCCATTCACAGCAGGAGGAGAGGCATGCGCAACGGAGCAACAATCAGCATCCTGATGGCGGCACTGACCGCACTCGAGCCGGACCGCGCCAGTGCCGGTGAATCGTTCTGGCCCAAGTCGCCGTTGACACAACCACGCCGCCCCTTCCGGCTGCCGCGACGGTCAGCAGTAACCGGCCCGGTGGCGAAGGGTCATGAGAACCGCGATGGTGGTGCCGTCGGGAACGGCGCAAGCCTGCGCCAGCACCTGGTATGCATGCGCAGGCAAAATCCCTCAGGCCGAATCCGCCGACCAGTTTGCGCTTTTGGGCAAGTTCGCTGGAGCGATCATGCAGGCTTTCATGCGCCGGTAAAGCGTGGCACGGCCCACCCCCAGCAGGCGCGCGGCTTCACCGCGATTGCCGTGGGTGGATGCGAGCGCCTGCAAGATGCGCTCCTTCTCGGCATCCACGTCAGACGCGCGTGCGGACGTGAAGCGTGCCGGGGCTTCCAGTAGTTCGGGCGGCAGATCGCGCGCGCGCACCACCGGCCCTTTGTTGTGAATCACGGCAAAGGCGATGGCGTTCTTCAATTCCCGCACGTTCCCCGGCCAGCGGTAGTCCCGCAACACGCGCATGGCCTCCTGATCGATCTCATGAATGTGCTTGCCGGCGGCAAGGCTGGCTTGCTTGAGAAACGAGCTCACGAGCAGCGGGATGTCGTCACGGCGTTCGCGCAGAGGCGGCAGGTTCACGCGACCGATACGCAAGCGATACAAGAGGTCGAGCCGGAAATTCCCGCGCTTCACTTCGTCATTCAAGTCCTTGTTGGTGGCCGCGAGGATCCGCACATCCACCTTGCGCGGCTTGGTCTCGCCGATCCGCGTCACTTCCTTCTCCTCCAGGGCGCGCAGGATTCGCGTCTGCGTGTTCATCGGAATGTCGCCAATTTCATCGAGGAAAATGGTGCCGCCCTGCGCCGCCTCAAAAAAGCCTTCCTGGTCCGACGTGGCATCGGTAAACGCGCCCTTCTTGTGGCCGAACAGCTGGCTGTTGATCAGGGAGTCGCTCAGTCCGGCGGCGTTCACCACAATCAACGGCTTGTCGCGGCGTGGGCTCGCGGCATGAATCGCCCGCGCCGCCAGTTCTTTGCCCGTCCCGGTCTCGCCTTCGATCAACACGGTGGCATCCACGGCGGCCACATCGCGCAGAATCTGAAAAATGTCCTGCATGGGCCTACTGGAACCCAGGAGTTCATGCGGCCTCGTTTTTTCCTGCAAGACCTGACGCAAATCGTACACCTCGGTCACGTCGTACAGGCAGAGAATGCGCTTCTCTGGCTCGCGCGGATCCACACGCACATCAACATCGAGGGCGAAGTGGCGCCCATGGTGCGTGACGGCGCTCACGGTCAGGCGGCTGCGCTGGTCCGGCGGTGCCGCCAATCGCGCGCGCACCCGCGGCTTGTCAGACTCCACGATCGGCAACACCTGATCCCAGGGGCGGCCCACCGCGTCTTGTGCGCGCATCGACAGCAGGCGATCCCCGCTGGAACTCACGAATTCGAGAAGACCGGCGGCGTCAACAATGGCCGTGACAATCTGTAATTGGTCCAGGATGGCGAGCAGGTCGCCATGGCTGCGGCGCAACTCGGCCAGCAGGTTCGTTTGCTGACGGCGCAACAGGGAAAGTTCATTGGTGTTCTGCTGAATGTCAAAGAGGTGATAGGCCTGGGCCGTGGCGTCAAGGAACAACACCCAGTCGCCATGCCCGTTGGAGAAGAAGTGGAGATCCGCGTACACTTCGGCGGCCACCTGCATCAGTGGCAACACCAGCGGCTCGCCACCGAGAGGGAGCACGCCTTCCAGATAGATCAGCTGGTGCCCGACCGGCTGGCTGGAATCCAGCGCACCGATGCCATATCGCGAGCAGTCGCCCCCCTGTTCCTGTGGGCGTCCCTCGCCATTCACGCACAGGTACGCGGGATGACGCCGCTCCACACAGAGCCTGCGCAGCTCATCACGAATGGGTGACGGTATGGCATCCTCAAACATGGCTCGCTCCGCGGCCAGGGGCGCCGCAATTTCGGTCCGGACCTTCCTGGTGTCCGGTCGTTCTGCCGTGCAGCCGGCCCGCCCAGCGCTCAGGTCGCGATCAGTGCCTGGGCAAGCTGCCGAAAGGCTTCCTCGACGCCGACGCCGGTCTTGGCACTCGTTCGCAGCGTGTACCAGCCGAGCTGCTCCAGCTTGCTGATCGCGTTGTCGTCGAGTTCCCATTGCCCCTCAAGGTCTGACTTGTTCAAGAGCAACACGGTCGGCAGGGGCCCCAACAGATTCTTTACGCGTTGGGCGATGGTCGTGACGGCATCCAGCGTTTCGCGGCGTGTCCCATCGGCCACGAAGATGCACCCCGACGATCCGCGTAGGTAGCCTGGCGAGATATCCTGAGTCACGTCCTCGCCGTGAATATCCCAGATGAGCAGGTCGATGGGTTGCTCGCCGACGGTGACTTCCTTCTTGTCGACCTTGACCCCGACGCTGGTCAGGTACTTTTCGGAAAAAATGCTGTGCACGAATTTCTGAACGAGACTCGTCTTGCCCACCGAGAAAGCCCCAAGCATGCAGATCTTCTTCTTGATCATTGGGGTGCATCTTAAACCCGCTCTCCGTAAAATCAAGCTCACCCGGTTCGTGACGCCAGGCGCGCTGTTTGCCGCCGTGTTCAGTTGGCGCTGGTTCTGATCGCGTGCCCACACCAGAGGCGCGCGGTGCAGCAAGCAAAAAGCCAGGGGTCGCGAGCGACCTCCTGGCTTTCCGCTTGCCCTCGGCCTTCGACCAGTAAGGCTTCTTTGGTCACCCCGCCAGTATCTATTCGGCGTGGGGCCTCTCCTACCAAACCAGTCTCGGTCAGCGAATGATGATAAGCACAGTCCGTGCCACGCCAGTCATGCCGGCCATGTGCATTGCAACGCTTCCCGCACAAGCACAGTGTTGCAAACGATTTACAGAATCGATGCCCGCACGCAGGGCCTGGGCTTGTCTCGGGTCAGTCGCGAAACGTCTCACCCCAGCGAGACGCCCCAATGGGCGCGCGCGTCACCACGCAGGTGCTCAAGTGTCTTCAAGCTTAACGCTGAAAGACACGAGACGATTCTTGGCCTCGCGTGCGCTTTCTGGCGTCACGGACGGCGGGATCGCGCCGAGTCCGCGCTTGTCGAACACGCTCATGTCCAAACCTCGCCAGCGCAGGCTCTCATAGAAAGTGCTGGCGAGATCCGTGCTTTCTGCCTGATCCCGCTGCGGGTCACCCGTCGCGTCCGTGTGCCCGCGAATCTCGACCACCACGCGCTGTTCGCGACGCGCAGCGACGCGCTGGAGCCGTGCGACGTTGGCCACAAGGGCTTCGATCCGGCTGCCCTGCCCCGGCCACAGGTCCGGCGCGCCAACCAAAAAGCGGAAGACTTCCGCTTCGACCTGCCCCTGGAGTGCACGGACTTCCTCGAGATCTGCGTCCACAAGGTCACGGCTATCGAACGCGCGCACACCGGCCACGCTGCGTGACAGCGCCTGCGCACGATCAATCCAGCGATAAGGCGCTCGCCCCTTGGCCACCAACACGCCATCGCGCAAACTGAGCGTCACCTCTGTCGGCGGGTCAAGCACCTGGTGGGAGCGATCAAGCACCATGGTTGGATGCAGCGCCTGGTAGGACTCCCATCCCGAGTCCACATGGGCGGCATCAATACCAAGCTCACCCATGATCGCGTTTGGATCTCGGGCCATGGGATCGCGCAAACCATAGACGTAGAACCGCCCGTCGCGACGGCCCGTCTTCAGCACAACGAGACCCGGCTCATTCTCCAGTTTCTGCACGTAGTTGTCCCACCGGCGATAGTCACTCACGTCGCTGACCACCAATCCGTCCGTGCGATACCCGGGCAGGCTGGAAAAATTCTTCAACCGCACCAGAGCACCATCGATCCAGTCCTGGCTGGCCGCGCCGCGCATGACCAGCAGGCCCTCCTGCAATTCCATCACGATGCTTTCGGGCGGATTCAGCACCTAATGCATATTCAATTGACTCCATCACCCCCCACAGGTTGTGGTCTGGATAGAGCCG
>JAQCIA010000236.1 GCA_027620105.1 Verrucomicrobiota bacterium
TCAGCGTGACGCCACGATTGCTCCAGGCTTCTGCATAGTCGGGCTTGAGCTCGATGGCTCGGTTGTGGCTGCTCAGAGCCTCCTCATGGCGCTTGTGGGCGCCGAGCGCATCGCCGCGCTTGCTCCAGGCTTCGGCATAGTCGGGTTTGAGCTCGATGGCTCGCTCATAGCTGACCAAGGCCTCCTCATACTTGCGTTCTTTAGAGAAAAGGAGACCTCGATTCAACTCTAACTCGCAATTAGGTGAATCAAGTCTGAAGGCCCGATCCAGCATAGCGCGAGCCTCTTCGAGCCTCTCCAACCTGATCAAAACTGCGCTTAGATTGGTGAGTGTCGATGCACGGTCCGGCACATAGGTTAGAGACAGTTGGAGTTCCCTCTCTGCCTCATTCCAACTCTCACGCAGAATATGTTCCAAGCCAGAGAAAAAATGTTCTCTTGCTTTCTCAAAACTAAGAGAGCTTTCTTCTGAGGAATTTATTGGATTCAAAGTTAACCATTCGGACGGTCAGGAGTGTCAAGTCAAGTGCCAGCAAACATTAACGCAAACGTTGAGGTGATGGTGGTGGCCGAACCTCTATTTGTACCACACCTTTGTACCACGATTAGCCAATGGTATCAATAAACACAACGCCTAAAAGGCGTTGAAGACAAACGGCAGAGAATCCCTCACTCTCCGCCAGAAAATTCTTCGAAACCTTCAACGACTCAAATCCCTGTCGTGTGCCGTTACCCTCGCAGCGCTTGTAAACGTCACCAGGTATCTACGAAAGGCCGTTTCTTCTCAGTGCGAGGCTTGGGGGGCGGCATTGAACGCAGGCCCGCCATGATCCAGGAGCGCGTATCCGCCGGATCAATGACGTCATCAATCTCGAACAGTGTCGCGGTGTGGAGCGCCTTGCCGCGCTCGTAGGCGTCCGCGACCATCCTATCGAACAGCGTCTTTCGTTCAGCGGTATCAGTGACAGCTTCTAGCTCCTTGCGGAAGCCGAGTTTTACCGATCCTTCAAGGTTCATAGGCCCAAACTCACCGGTCGGCCAGGCCACCGAGAACATCGGCAGATGGAAGCTGCCGCCTACCATACCCTGCGAACCAAGACCATAGGCTTTGCGCAGCACTACTGAAAAAATCGGCACCGTCATGTTCGCGCCCGTCACATAAAGCCGACAGCAATGGCGGACCAGCGCAGTGCGCTCGGCCTCGGGTCCCACCATATTGCCCGGTGTGTCGCAAAGCGACAACACTGGGATGTCAAAAGCATCGCACAGTTGCAAAAAGCGGGCGGCCTTGTCCGCTGCGTCGGCGTCGATAGCTCCGCCCAACAACATGGGATTGTTCGCGATAAGCCCCATGGGCCGACCCTCTATCCGAATGAAGGCCGTGATCATGTTGGCGCCAAAGTCTCGACGCAGTTCGAGCACTGAATCTCGGTCCGCGACGAATTCAATAACCTTGCGCACATCGTAGACTCGCAGACGGTTCTCGGGAATCACATGCCGCAGTTCGCGCTGATCTGCACATTCCCAAGCGGCGACCGGTCCCTGAAAGTAGGACAGGTATTTCTTCGCCACACTAACCGCCTCGGCTTCGTCGGCAACCACGATGTCGATCACCCCGTTGCGCCGCTGCACGGAAGTTGGCCCGACCTCGTCCGGGTGGAAAACGCCCAGTCCGCCGCCCTCGATCATGGCAGGACCACCCATACCCAGTGACGTCTTCTCTGTGGCAATGATCACGTCGCAACAACCGGCCACGACAGCATTCCCTGCAAAGCAACGTCCCGAAACCACACCCACTAGTGGCACCAGACCACTAAGCTTCGCAAGCAGCGTAAACGCCCTGATGTCTAGCCAGCCGGCGACTATCTCGTCAGTGTCACCGGGCCGACCTCCCCCGCCTTCAGCAAAAACTACAACGGGTAGTCTCCATTCAGCTGCCAACTCAAACATCCGATCCTTTTTCTTGTGATTCTTCGCTCCCTGGGTTCCCGCAAGGACGGTATAGTCGTAGGACATCGCAATACAGCGGGCATCCGTGTCAGGAAACAGTCCGCCGTTGACTCTGCCGATGCCCATCACCAGCCCGTCGGCAGGCGTGCGGGCAATCAGGTCGCCCATCGTGCGCCGGGTGCGCTGAGCGGCGACAGTGAATCCCCCATACTCATGGAAGCTACCCGCGTCGCACAGATGTTCGATGTTTTCTCGGGCCATGCGTAGTCCCAGACCGTGTCGTTTCTGTACGACCTCGGGGCGTGCAGAATCGAGCGTAAGTGTCCGCCGCTGCTGCACCTCCGCTAAGTCCGGGCGCACATGGCTGGGATCCACCTCATCAACCTCGACCGCGACATTGGTCTGCCCTACCGCCTCTTCCACAACCAGGAGAACAGCGCCCTCGGCCAGAATCTCGTTCGCCGCAACGCGTACCTCTCGCACTATACCCATGACAGAAGATGGCACGACAGTCTCCATCTTCATGGCTTCGAGGACCGCAACCGGTTGGCCGCGAAGGATGGTATCACCGACACCAACGTCAATGCTAACGACCGTTCCCGAGATGGCGGCGGTAATGGCGTGCATGCCATCTGGAATCGCCAGCGGCGGCTTCAGAGCAGGTTCGAGGCTGCGTTTACCTTGGCTGAGGATGGCCAGCGGATCGCCGCCACCAGATGCAGATACCGGAGCGCAGAGCGCCGCGAGATTATCCTCAATCAGGTTCGTGTACCACTGTCCTTGCACAACAGGTTCGAACGACAACAGCCTCTCAAGGAACGATAGGTTGCTGGCCACACCCTCGATACGAAACTCGGACACTACGCGACGTGCCTTAGATACCAGCGTCTCCAGTTCTTCTCCCGGCACGTGCACAATTACCTTGGCGAGCAAGGAATCGAAGCGCGGATTGACGCGAAACCCGCCATGGCCGCAGGTATCGACGCGTACACCGGGCCCCGCAGGCACCTCGAATGCCTCGACAATGCCAGTCGCGGGAAGAACCGTGCCATCGGGCGTCAGAGTCTCCGCGTTGACACGCAACTGTATTGCCATGCCGCGCGGCGCGAGTGGTTCACCCGAGAAGCCAAGAGCCTTTAACGTGCGACCTTCTGCCAGCTGCAGCTGGACGCGAACCAGATCGACGCCAGTGACTTCTTCCGTCACCGTGTGCTCAACCTGGATACGGGGATTACACTCGATGAACATGAAGCCAGCATCCTCGACCAGGAACTCGAACGTGGCCAGGCTACGCAGTTTCACCGCTCGCGCCATGCGCAGCGATGCCTCGAGTAGTTGCCTGCGCAATTCAAGGCGTAATCCCGGTGCCGGCGCGACTTCCACGAGCTTCTGACGGCTGCGCTGCAGGCTACACTCTCTTTCCCACAAGTGCGTCACATCCCCCGTGCCGTCACCGATCACCTGAACCTCAACGTGCCGACCACGGTGCAGGAGCGTTTCGACATAGAGGTCGCCATTACCGAATGCTTTCAAGGCCTCGGATCGGCAACGCTCATAAGCGGCTTCTAGTTCTGCGATATCGCGCACCACCCGCATGCCACGGCCACCCCCGCCAGCGATTGCCTTGAGCATGATCGCGCCATGGTGGGCTAGAAATTGGCGGGCTTCATCCAGCGTCGTGGCACCCTGGGTGCCGGGCAGAACCGGGACCTCACATTGAATCGCCAAGCCACGTGCCTTGCACTTGTCGCCAAAGATCTCTAGCACTTCCGCTGCGGGCCCGACGAAGTTCAAGCCGGCCTGTGCACAACTGCTCGCGAATGCCGCGCTTTCGCTCAGAAAGCCGTAGCCGGGATGCACCGCGTCACAGCCCGCGTCCCGCGCGATACGCAGTATTTGTTCAATATCGAGATAGGCTCCTGGTCCTTTTCCTTCCAGACGATGGAGCGCATCCGCCCTGCGCTTATAGTTCGAGGTCTCGTCATCTTCCGAGAAAATAAAATGGGTGTGCATACCGGCATCGGCTGCGCTGCGCGCGATCCGGATCGCGATCTCGCCACGATTAGAGATAAGAAGGTTTTTGATCGGCAATATTTTCATTACAGGAGTTTTTGTCAAGCTGCGCCGCTGGCGCGCAATTGTTCCATCTGTTCGGACGTCATA
>JAQCIA010000237.1 GCA_027620105.1 Verrucomicrobiota bacterium
GGCCGTCAACCGTACTTCAGGGTCTCGGAGAGTGTCAAGGAGATACAAATCCGTATTGTAGGAAACGCTTTTCGCAGCCACCAAGTGCCTGCCATCCGGGGCCCACGTGGGCTCCTCATAGTCCGCCCCGCCATTCGTCAGCTGCAGTTCTTCCGACGTGGCCAGGTTCAGCACACACACTTGATAGCGCCCCCCCCGCCGGCTGCTGTAGGCCAGCCGTCCATCCGAACCCCAGTCGGGATTCACATTCTCGCTCCCCCGCAACGTCACCCGCTGCGGAGCCCCACCCGTTCGCGCCAGCGTATAAATCTGCGGCGATCCCGTCCGGTCCGAAACAAACGCGATTTGAGCCCCGTCCGGCGACCAGGTCGGACTCGCTTCCGCGGCCTTGTGCGTCTGGGTCAGGCGTGTCAGCGCTCCACTACCGAGTTGCATCACGTACAACTCCGCGTTTCCATCACGTGACAGAATGATGGCCAGTTGCTGTCCGTTCGGCGAAACGGCCGGTCCGGCATTGATACCCGCGTATCCCGCCACCCGCTTGCGCGTGCGACTTGTCAGATCGATGCTGTAGGTATCCGGATAGCCCTTATGAAAGGACATGTAAAAAATCGTCCGCTGATCCGGGCCCCAGGACGGCGTCATGCAGGGCTTCCCATCCGTCGTCATTTGCACCAGCCCCTGGCCATCGGCATCACAGACGTAAAGATTCTTCTTCCCGCCCACCGAACCGATCAGGGCAATGCGCATCGACGCCATGCCGGACTGCCCCTTCACCGCCTTGACGATATCGTCGGCCAGCCGATGCGCGGCACGCCGCCACGTCGCGGCTGGCTCCGCATAAGACCGCGCAAACAGCCGACCGCCGCCGATGGATGCGACCTCCGCATCAATCCGCGCACCGCCGCCATCTGCTGTGCACTGACCGCGCACCACAATGCCGCCACCGCTGGCCAGTGTGAACCATCCCGATCGCTTGAGATCCTCCGCCAGCACTTGCGTCAGTGCACCGCCTTGCCCGCTGCCCTTCAATCCGCTCAGATCAAGCCCGACTTTCCCACTGCCGCCCGCACCCGTGACCGTAATATCCGCAGCGCGCAGCACGCCGCCACACAGCATCACCGCCATCGCCAACATTGCCATCCCTTTGAACATGAACAGTCTCCTCCGTCCGCACCACAACAGATCTGACACCCACGCCTCGCGCGCGTTCACCGCGTTCACCCCCGCGTCAGCGCACTTCAAATTTGATGGACACCGTCCTGTGCTTTTGCACGAATGCCACGGTCAGCCCCGGAATGCGCTCCACCGCCTGCAGCGCCCGCTCCACCGACTCATCAAACTCGGCAATGCCGGAACGGCGCGTGAGGTTCCGCTCCAGAATGCGTCCGTCCAGATCCATCCGAATTGACGCATCCACCGTACGCCCCCCCACGGATTCCCGCGACGGCTGAGCCCAGGCACCATACAGCGCGTCCCGAATCCGCCCAAGTCCAAGTTGTTCGTCGGATGGAATGTCGGAATTGTACGTCCCCACCTTCGCCCCCAGCGCCAGCCGCCGCCGGATTTCCTCGGCACTCAATGGATTCTGCGTGCCGACGGAACGCTGCACCTTGCGCTTGCTGACTTGAATTTCAGGCTTCTTGGCTTTGTCCGGCGTCTTCTTTGCATCCGCCTTCTTCGGTTCCGCCTGCGGCGGCGGCGGCATTTCATCGGGCAACGGGGCCTTCTTTTGCTCCACGGGCGGCGGCACGGGTGACGGATCCGGAACCTTCTCCGGTGGCGCCACAGGTTCTGGATCGCCGCCTTCGCCTTTGAGCCCCGACGGATCAACCACGAAATCAATCATCGTGATCGGTTGCGTGGGAGGGTGAAAGAGACCGGGCACAACCGGCAGCAGTGCCAGCAGAATCAGAATGCCGAAATGCCAGGCCGCGACTTTGGCCGCACTGCGACAGAATGGATATCGAATCTGCATGATCTCCCGGCATCATGAGGTGCCGCCACGATACTACGCCAAGAATCGCGCACGTCAATACTGACACCACGTCCCCAGTGAGGCCATGGAACGCATCACAAAAAGAGAAATGACGGTTGTGGAACAGGCCACAACCGCCATTTCAATCGGATTTCGGCATTCACATGCCGAAACCATTCGACTACTTCTTCTTCTTACCGCCCTTTGTCGCCTTTTTCTTCGCTGCCTTCTTCTTTGCCACGATCACTCACCTCCCCTTATTCCGCGGCCATGGTCCGCGGTTGTTTCGAAGGCCGTGATGCCAGAGCACTCGCCGAAACGAGTCGTGCAATCGCCTGAACGATGCATCGGCAGCTCTCACAGCTCGGCTGGATGTCACAAACAACCCCGTCATTCCCCAACGACATCCATCTTGATGGTGACTGTAACGTCATTCATGAATCACGTCAATCGGTCACACGCAACTTTTTTTGTTTTTTCGTGATGCGCAATCATCATTCGCGCGTTTTCATTTTTTGCCGTGACGTGATCCGCATCGTGCCTCGCGTGATTGCGTTTCTATGCGTCGACAGTCTCGACGCATCCTCCCATCGCAAATCGCGGCGTCGACGCGAGGCGCGATGTACCATGGCAACACCGCGGCGCTCACGATCCCAGCCCCAAGCGCGTAGTCACGAACCCGACAGCTGCTATCGTTGTAATCCGGAGCGTGGTTGTCATACAGCGAAAGCAACTGCCCGGCTCGCAGCCCTTCGTGGTTCACCTCCGCGTAATTGGCTTCATCCCAATCTTCGAGCGGAAACTTACCAAGTCGATAAAGCAGCGCCCAGGGGGGGCGCGTGCAGCGACCGCGGTCACTTGACTCCTACTCGCCACCCGCTATGCTCGCTGCCGCTTGTCGCGGGCGGTTAGCTCAATGGTAGAGCGCCAGCTTTACACGCTGGATGTTACAGGTTCGAGTCCTGTACCGCCCACCACCAAACACCAATGAAATCACGATATCTGCACGAATCGGCGGCGCCATTCTGCGTTGAAATCTCAAAAAGGGTACAATTAGGGGAATACTTTTCCTTGACCATAGCGCGCCCCCTCCCCAAAGTGCCCCGTGTAGAACGGGAAGGGGAATTCCTCTCCTTGCCCCGCGCAGGAGGTACCGCCATGGCCCTGGAAATGAAGGCAACGTCGCGCTGGTGGTACGCCCGATTTCTCGTTAACGGGAAGTTGCGGCGCTTCCCTTTAATGGAAACAAAGGACGGGAAGGAGCAGCGGCTTGAGATCAAGGGCCGTCGCCCCTCGAGTCTGAAGCACCCGGAAAGAGGGAGCGACTCGGCGTTCACGGCGTCCTACCACCGGGCGCTGGCCGTCCATGACCGACTGCTTGAGGAAACGCGATCGAAGAAGTCGGTCGAGGATCTGACGCAGCGGATCATCGAAGCAAAGACCGGGACGCGGCTTGATTTCGTGAAGGTTGAGGCAGTCCCGGACGCCTGGGCCACGATCCCCCGCAAGCGCCCCCCGTCCGAACAGTACATCCAGACGGCCAAGCAGAAGCTGCGGCGATTCGCCGTCTTCATGCGTGAGCACTACCCCGAAGCGGAAGACCTCGCCTCCGTCCGCGCGGATCACGTCCGCGCCTTCCTTGACGGCGAAGCGGCGCGGGGCATCTCGCCACGAACGTGGAACATAGCGTTGACCCTGCTGAAGACCGTCTTCGTCAAACTGGAACCCAACGCGGACGCCTTCCGGGGCTACCTGAAGAATGCGACCTTCCGGCAGGAAGACACGATCCGCCGAGAACCGTTTAAGGAAGAGGAGATTGATGCGATCATCGAGGCGGCGCGCGCGGATGATGTCTTGCGTGGGCCGCTTGTGACCGCGCTCTGCACGGCCATGCGGCGCGGGGACTGCTGCTGTCTCAAGTGGTCGAGCGTGGACCTGGCCGACGGCTTCATCGAGGTCCGCACCAGCAAGACCGGCGAGACGGCCGAGATCCCCATCTTGCCCATGCTCCGCGATGAGCTGACCCGGACCCCGAGGACCGGAAGCGAGTACGTCTTCACGGAGGCGGCACGTCTTTATCAAACCGCCCGTGACACGATTGACCGCCGCTTGCGCGCCGTCCTGGCGGCGGC
>JAQCIA010000238.1 GCA_027620105.1 Verrucomicrobiota bacterium
GCCGTCGGTCATCAGCTTGATCTGCGTGCGCGGCCCGACCCTGTCGGTGAAGCGCACCTTGTAGCCCACCACGCCGCCCAGTTCGACCTTCAACTCCTCGGCGATCCTCGCGGCCACCGAGCGCGCGGCGATGCGGCGCGGCTGCGTGTGGCCGATGTATTTTTTTTCGCCCCGGCCCATCTCGAGGAGGATCTTGGGGATCTGCGTGGTCTTGCCCGAGCCGGTCTCGCCGCAGACGATGACCACCGGGTGCGCGGCGACCGCGCGCGCGATCTCCTCCCGTTTCTGGCTGACCGGGAGCGCGGGATCAAAGTCTATGCGCGGTTTCATCTGCGGAACGAGCGCGCGAGGATATAGGAATTGTTCCCGCCGCTCGCTTGACCCGCTACCGGATCGATACGATAATCGTCATACGATTGTTTGATCGATAGGAAGGCCATGGATACCGTCACGATTTCCCCCAAGTTCCAGGTTGTCATTCCCAAGGAGATCCGCGATTCGCTCAAGCTCGCCCCGGGGCAGAAGGTCCAGGCCATCGTGTATGAAAACCGCATCGAGCTGATTCCACAGCGGCCGATGAAGAAAATGCGGGGGTTCCTCAAGGGCGTGGCTACCGACGTGCAGCGCGAGGATGACCGCGCGTGAACGTGGTCGATTCTTCCGGCTGGCTGGAGTATTTCGCCGACGGCCGCAACGCCGCGTTTTTCGCTCCGGCAGTCGAGGCCACGCGCGACCTGCTGGTCCCGACGTTGAGCCTGTACGAGGTGTTCAAGCGCGTCCTGCAACAGCGCGGCGAGGGACCGGCCTTGCAGGCAGTGGCGCTGATGCAGCAGGGGCAGATCGTCGATCTGACGGCGGCAATTGCGCTCTGCGCCCCGAAGGCGAGCATCGAGCACCGCCTGCCGATGGCCGACAGCATCATGCTCACGACTGCTCACACCCTTGGCGCCACCTTCTGGACGCAGGATGCTGACTTCCACGGCATCGAAGGCGTGAAGTACGTGGCGAGAAAAGGATAGGACAACTCAACGGCCCGCTGCACGCTCATGGTTCTCGCGCGACCGGAATCTGCGGAACGTGCGCGAGGACATAAGTTTCGCAGATCACCATGACCGGACCGACGAAGGAATTCTGGGAGCAGCGCTTCGCCGAGGGGAATACGCCCTGGGACCGGGGCGCGTCGAGCCCGCAGCTCGCGGCTTGGCTTCGGTCTGGAGTGTTGAAGCCCTGCCGGATCCTGGTGCCGGGGTGCGGGTCGGGGTACGAAGTCATCGACCTGGCGCTGGCGGGATTCGAGGTGACGGGGCTGGACTATGCCGATGAGGCGATTGGGCGAGCGCACCGGAGACTCGAGAAGGCGGACGTTGATGCAACGCTCGTTCAGGCCGATGTGCTCGCGTGGCAGCCGGATCGCGCGTTCGATGCGATCTATGAACAGACCTGCCTGTGTGCGCTGTATCCGGACCAGTGGCGCGAGTACGCCGACCGGTTGCACCGCTGGATAGCGCCGGGCGGGAAGCTGTTTGCGCTATTCATGCAGTGGCTGCGGGAGGGCGCTGCGGAAGGCAATATCCAGGGCCCGCCCTACCACTGCGACGTCAACGCGATGCGCGCGCTGTTTCCAGAGCCAAGCTGGGCGTGGCCGAAGCCGCCTTATCCGCGCACCACACATCCAGCGGGGATTGCCGAGCTCGCCGTGGTGCTCGAGCGTCGGGGGTGAGTCAGTTCAGGCTTTAGTCTTGTCCGCGGCCAGTTTCTTGGCATATCCCTCCCGGACCATGGCCGACATGCGGTCGAACAGCGCCTCGGGGTCCTTCCGGCGCAGGACGGCGATGTCGTACTCCGCCGGTTTCGCCAGAATGAGCTCGCGCTTGCCTGATTCGATGGCTGCCAGAATCGATTTCGCCACTTCCTCCGGCGGCAGGCCATTGTCGATCGCCGCATCGCTCACACCGCGCTTCGAGCCGTCGGCGGTGAGCGCGTTTCTCGATACGTTGGTCCTGACCGATCCGGGCGCAATGACGTGGACCTGGATGCCGAGGTACTCGTTTTCGGCGCGCACCGCGTCGTGATAACCGATCACGCCGTGTTTGGCCGCGGAGTACGCGGAGCGCGCCGGAATGCCGGCGATTCCGGCCACACTCGAAATCGCGACGATCCTGCCACCTCCGGCTTTCACCATTTTGGGGAGGAGCGCCTGCGTCAGCGCGATCGGGGCCAGCAGGTCAACCGCGATCATCTTCTCGTACACCGCGAATGCGGTTTCGATTGCGAGCGAGCGTTGTGAGACGCCCGCATTGTTTACCAGCCCGTCGACGCGGCCTTTCCACGACCATGCCCGCTCTGCGATCCCTGGAATCGCCTGAAAATCGGTCGCTTCGAACGGCAGTACGAGCGCTTCAGCGCAGTCCCGTGCCACAGCTTCGAGTGCGGTGACATTCCGTCCGGAAAGGATGAGGATTGCGCCCCGGGCAGCCAGCGCCCGTGCAAGACCTTCCCCGATTCCTGACGATGCGCCTGTGATCCACCAGCACTGCCGTTTAAACATATGCATGTCCTTGACCAGATTCTTGCCAAGCTGTAGGGGAGACGACTGCCATGCAGACACTCAATGCGCATGCAGTTGGACCGATCTAACGCCCGAAATCACTGGCGCGGCGAAAAACGCGTCCAATGCATTGACAGCTTAGATTCACATCATTCTCCGAGATATCCCAGGCACAGCAGCCGCGAAGTCGGCCTCGACAAAAAATGCATTGCGCTTCTTCGATATTTCTTGCCACGCACCAAATGATTCTCGGTCAGCCGCCAGACCAAAATAGAACAAAGCAGCTTTGGTCTTAGACAGCGGTGTCCAGATGTGTGAATCTGGCGGGTGAATATGTGCTCCAGCGACACATACCCTCGAAGCTTCCGCGATGGCTTGTCCCCACATGCGCTGCTGCTCCTCCACATAGTCCGGGCTGATCTTGACCGGTTTCCCTTCCGCGTACATTGCGATCGCAGGAGCCACACTGTCTTCCGTAACGCACTTGTTTATGGTCTCTTGCTGCGATAACGGTCGAATCGGGGCTTGGATGTCAGCGCGGCCGCTGCGTTTAAAAGTGGAGTTGCTGATTGTGATCCCAGGCATGTGCGGCCAGAAATTGCATGAACCGTGGGGCTTGAGGAGCCGTAAAAAGCCCGGGCTATGTGCTGATGTATAAGCCGTGTTGTGCCCGAGACGCGACGCCGACAATTCAATCAGTAGATCGTAGTTCAAGGTACATAGAATGCAGCGGCTGAGGCCTAGTTCCTCAACAAGTCGCACATAGGCGTTACCTCGGCCCGGCACAAACTCGGCCATGTAATGCGCGAGCTCTCTCTGGAAACGCATCACATCCCCATCAGCGTACTCATAGTACGCCGCCATTCCTGCTTCAAAGCTTGCCCGAAACGCGTCTTTCAATTTGTCGGGTAGGCTTGCGGCCAAACCGGTTCGTGAAGCTAGTGCGTCGAACAATCCAACTCCGAGCGGCGGTACGGTTGGCGACGCGTCAAGGCTTCCAAAGCTAGCGCCGGCACCCAGAGGTACTACGCGTGTCATTTCATAGTGAATCTAACCAGTGATTAGGCGGCAAGTCACCGCCCGAAAAATCATGCACCGCTAGAAACATGCTCCCAATGATAGGAGCTTGTTTACGCCGATAGGTACCTAAATCCAGGATCACAAATCCAGATACCACCAGATCCCGAGGACGCTACCGCCGCACCGCCTAAGCGGACTTCGAGAATCCCTCAACGTACCGGGCAACCATATCCGCCTCCATGTTCACCTCGGACCCCGGCTTGAGCCGCGAAAGCGTCGTCACCTTCAGCGTGTGCGGGATCAGGTTGACCTGGAACTCCGCCCCACGCACGCGATTGACCGTAAGGCTCACCCCGTCGATGCAGATCGACCCCTTGGGTGCCACGTAGCGCGACACCGCCTTAGGCGCCCGGAAGGTGTAGACGCTTCCCTTCGCCTGCAGCATCAGGCCCACGCCGTCCACGTGCCCGCTCACCATGTGTCCGCCAAGACGATCGGACAAGCGCATCGCCTTCTC
>JAQCIA010000239.1 GCA_027620105.1 Verrucomicrobiota bacterium
TCACCTGCGAGGGACGGTAATGCACCGCGCCAATCAAGCCTTTGCGATCGATGGCCTTCACCGTATCGATCGGGATCACGAACCGGTCGCGCGTATCGCTCAAGGCCAGATCCGGGCGCGCCGCCTCCAGCAGAAAGTAGAGGTTGTACGCGCAGTTTTCGCGGAAGAAGTAGTAGCGACTCCAGATGTTCTGAAGCTCCCACGCGTGCCGAAGCATGCGCGCCACCTCGTCACGTTCAAACGTCAGCTCGTATTCCCACACGTCGCGATGCCCGATGTCACCGTACTGCTCCACCTTCTCGTAGTAGGGCTGAATGGCATAGTAGCCGGGGTAGAGCCCCAGAATCCCGGCGAAGGCGAAGAAGGGGCCAATCCGCGTATCGGTTCGCGCGGCATAACTGACGGACCGCGACAACAGGCGGTTCTTTCCCTCCGCGTCGAATACGAGGAGCGTATGCCCGAACATGGATGCCGGCCCGTTCATGTAGGCGGCCGGAAAGACGAGCGTTATGGCATCCACATTCAGAAACGCCTGCACGGATTCAAACGGCTCGCAGGCAGCCATCGGCAGCCGGTTGGTGTCGATTCCCAGTGTGTCGCGCAGCCATGTGTACCGCGCCACAAACCGGCAGACCGGATGTTCCAGCGCGTTCGTTGAAACCGGCGCGAAGAATCCGTGGAGCGTGGCCGCGAGTTCCGACCGCGGGTTGGTCTTGCCGTCGGGGGCCAGAAAAAACCGCGGATCATCGACGAGGCTGCGGTATCCGCCGAACAGGGACGGCTTGTAGTGGAGTAAATTCTGCCAGACCGGATCGGCATGCAGTTGGCGCAGGTCAGCCTGGGCTGCGAGCTCGCCGGCATAGGCTGAAGCGTCTGCGTCTGTGGCGCCCGCGTGCGGCCCCACCCCCAGCAAAGCCAGCAGGAAAAAAGCGACAGGCCACCGCAGCAGCCTGTCGCTTTGTCTAGGATTCCGTTGCAACGGTCTAGCCGTTGATCACCTTATCCATGTTGCTCACAACGTCCGTCGACGTTACGACACTGGACGGGAAGATCACATCGAAACTGCTCTGCAACTTCGCGTACAGCTGCGCACGTTCAGCCGTCGGCACCTCCATCAGGTCCGCCAGGGCGTTCAGCGACTCACCCCGTCCGGCAGCCACGTCAAGAATGACCTGGTCCATGTTCGCCGCGATGTATTCCTTCACGTGCGCATTCGATGCGATGCCAGCGTGCGGTTCGCACTCCAGCGTGCCGGAAGTGATGCCGAACGTCTGGTTGCCGCAGATGCCGTTCAGGAATGTGGCTGCCACTTGCGACAGAACCGTGGGCTCCTGCTCGCCCAGCGCCATCGTGCCCAAGCCGCAACCGCAGTTCTCACGGATCGTACCCGCCGCAAACGCACCGGCTGCGGACAACGTCACTGCCAAGATCAGTACCTGTTTCTTCACTGCGACCTCCACGTGTTAACCGTCGCGGGCGCCGAATCAGCACCGTGCCGCCTTCATGACGCACCGCATTCTGCACACAGGCTGATATGTCTTGCGCAACGGATCAAGGAAAAAGATTGCAGGCTGTGCGTAATCAAACTCAAATGCGCCATGCACCGTTGGAATATGTTTGCGTCCTGTCTCCTGGCGCTCGCCACAACGGGTTGCGCCAACCGATTATTCTTTCAACCGAACCGAGTTGTCTATCAGACGCCTTCCGACAAGCAGTTGCCATACGAAGCAGTGCGCTTTGCGAGTCTTGATGGGACAAGCCTGAGTGGTTGGTTTATCCCGGCACGCGGCAATGCACGCGGCAATGCACGCGGCACGGTCGTGCATCTTCACGGCAACGCCCAGAACATGACGGCCCACTATGGCTATGTCGATTGGCTCCCTGCCGCCGGCTATAACCTGTTCGTCTTCGACTATCGCGGCTACGGCATCTCGGAAGGCCGCCCAAGCCGGCACGGCCTCTACGAAGATTCCGTGGCGGCCTTGCGAACCGTTGCTGCACGCCCGGATGTGAACGGGCAGCGCATCCTGGTGATTGGCCAGAGTCTCGGCGGGGCCAACGCCATCGCCGCCCTGGCACGCCACGAAATTCCGGGCATACGCGCCATCGTCATCGAATCGACGTTCGCGTCCTATCGCGCCATCGTCCGCGACAAAATCGCGATGATTCCGCTGCTCAGCCTCTTGCGCTGGCCCCTGTCGTTCGTGGTCGTCAGCAACGGGTACAGCCCGGACGCCGGCATCGCGCGCCTGCCACCCGTGCCCGTTCTCTTTATTCACGGCACGGACGACACCATCATTCCCTACACACACGGCGAACGTCTGTTTGCCCGGGCGAGGGAACCCAAAACACTCTGGTCGGTTGAAGGCGGAAACCACACCGAAGCTTTTTCACGCTTTCGCAACACCTACGCACCACGCTTATTGGAATTCTTCGATACCGCCCTGGCCATGCCGGCGAACACCGACACCATCGATTAATCGCCGGCCCGCACGAACTGCACGTCATCGAAGGCGTCGGTCACGTCGGATTCCTGCGCGGCGGGATAAAGCACTTTCACGTTTGGTCCGGCATCCATGGTGAAATACACCGGCAGCCCGGCCTCACGCAGCTTCCAAATCTTTTGCATCATGCGCACGGACTCCGGCACCCAGTAGAGCACGGGTGGGGAGGCCGCCAGCATGGTCGCGTGCATGGTGAGCGCGTTCCGTTCCGCCACCGCACCCGTCCGTGTGAAATCCCGCTCCGCAATCGCCTCCTTGATCTCCGCCAGATCGCGCGCCACCACATCCGGCCACAGTGGATAGAGCGGCGAATTGGCGACGGTGCGCTGCATGGCCGCGCGGGAACTGATCCCTTTCTCAGCGGATGTCACCACCACCAGACCAATTCTCAGTTCGGGCCATGTCACGGCCAGCGGTTCCGCAAAACTATCCATGCCGTTCGGCGCCAACCCCGCGTGCCATTCCACAAATCCATCAAAGACCGAGCGACTGGCGCTGCCACTGCCGAGTCGCGCCAGGATGGATTGCGCCCGCGGATCGAGTTGCCATCCGAAAAGCCGATCCAGCGCCTTGACCATGGCGGCGAAGCCGGATGCCGAGGAGGCAAAACCCGCCGCTGTGGGAATGGTGTTGTTCGCCACAACCTCAAAGCCCATGTCACGGCTTGGACGGAAAAGATCCAGGAATGCGCTGGCGCGCTGGACAAAGGCGGAATCCGGTGACAGCGCCTTGCCATTCAAGGACACCCAGTCCCCCGCATCGCAGGGCCGCAGGATCAGCGACGAGCCCAACCGCCCAAGTGACATCGACAGACTCGACGTCACCGGGAGGTTCAAGCGCGCGTCGCGCTTGCCCCAATATTTGACGAGGGCAATGTTGGCAGGCGCAAAGGCTGTGGCCTCCGGCACCACCGGCACGCGTGGTCGCCCATCCAGCAGACACGCCACAGCCTCCGCGGGGCTGAAGACTGTTTGGTTCGATGCGTTCATTTTGCGATGTCTCGTGTAGTACCTCTTCGGCGTCTCAACATATGACTCTGGCGGTAGATCCGACGTTCTGTCGGCTCTGCCATTCGACGCACTACATTAGCAGATACGCGTCACTTCCACCCCGCGCGCCGATACCTGAATCGGCAGCAGCGCGAATGGTGCGTCCCCGGCAATCGCTCCCAGCCCAATGACGCAATCCCCCAGGCCCGACCCTGAAATTTTTGCCCCAACAATCCCTGGCGTACCGCGAAATCCATTAATCAGCGCTTCCAGACTTGGCGTACTCACGCCAATGGCCTCCATCCGTTCCTGCCCCCGATTCAGCAGATCGCCCACCAACCGCCAGTCACCCCGCACAATTCCGGCCTCCGCCGCGCGGGCCACGTCGTCCATCTCGCGAAACACCTGTGTGACCATGTCGCCCGACTCGGCGCGCAAGGCTTCCACCTTGGCGATGACCACGGCCGTCTTTTCCTTGGAACCGGAATACGCCACGTGCAGCGGCAGTGACTCCGCAATGCGGCGGATTTCCATTGGTTCACAGCGGTACGCGACCACCCCCCCCACAATGCTCGCCGCCACATCCGTTCC
>JAQCIA010000240.1 GCA_027620105.1 Verrucomicrobiota bacterium
CGGCCTGGTGCCGCTGGCGGAGCAGTCGCGGCCGCACAGTGTGCTCATTCAGCCGCGGACCGAATTCGTGATCCGCCTGCCGCCGCGTCTGGTGGTGCCGTGAGGTGCCATACGAATTGTGCGCTGTCGTCGCCGCAGCGTGTGTGGCAATTATTCGTCAGGGGCCACGATCGAGGGGGTGCCTGATTTGACGGCGTGGGGCGAATGTGGTTGAAGAGGGGCGACGCTGTTGCGGTTCCCGTTTGCCAAGTTCATGCAATGAAACATCCGCCGTTGGACCAACTCGAGACTGACATTCGCGACTGCCTGGCGCGTGCCGGGAGTCATGTGCACATGTTGGGGACCTGCGGCGTGGGGATGGCCGGATTGGCGCGCTTGCTGGCGGCACGTGGACTACGCGTGACGGGTTGTGACGCGGCCCGCGGCACGCTGGGCGACTGGCTCCAGCGGCACGACATTCCCGTCCATGTCGGGCATGATCCGGCGCATCTCGCCGGTGTGGATTGGTTGATTCGCAGCACGGCGGTGCCGGAGAACGCGCCCGAGGTGCAGGCGGCGTGCGCACAGAATGTGCCGGTGTTTCGTCGCGGGGAAGTGCTGCCGGTGCTGCTGGGCGCATTCGACACGTCGGTGGCGGTGAGTGGCACGCATGGGAAGACCACAACCACGAGTTTTATCACGCAGCTCCTGCGTCACGCGGGGCGGGCGCCGGCCTGGTGCATTGGCGGTGAGGCGCCCGGGCTGGAGGGTGTTTCCGGCATGGGGCGGGATGGCGTGATTGTGGTCGAGGCCGATGAGAGCGACGGCACGATTGCGCGCTATGCACCGGACATTGCGGTGGTGACGAATATTGAATTCGATCACATGGAGCATTTCGCGGATGTGGCGGCATTCGAGGCCTGTTTTCGCACATTCATGGATCGTACCCGGGCGGGCGTTGTCTATTGTATAGAAGATCCCCGGGCGCATGCCCTGGCCCTTGCGGGGCGTCGCGATAGCACGACTGCCAGCTTGTCCTACGGGTTCGCCCCTGATGCCGATATTGGCGGCTCCGAATTGCGCGAAACGGCGGAGGGGCAGGCATTTGCCCTAACGATTCGTGGGCAGCGGGTGGGCGTTGCGGAACTTTCTGTGCGCGGCGCGCACCATGCGCGCAACGCCCTGGCGGCGGCGGCCGTGGGGTTTCTGCTGGGGCTCACACCCGCTCAAATTCTGGCCGGGATGCGCGGGTTCGCCCTGCCGCGGCGGCGTTTTGAGGTGATTGTGGCGCGGCCGGATCTGACGATCATTTCCGATTACGCGCACCATCCGACCGAGATCGCGGCCGTGGTGCGGACCGCGCTGCGCCTCCCGCACAAGCGCTTAATCGTCGCGTACCAACCGCACCGGTATACACGCACCAAGGCGTTGGGGGCCGACTTTCCAGCGGCGTTCACCGGGGTGGGCGCGCTGGTGCTCTGTCCCGTGTATGCCGCATCCGAGCAGCCCCTGCGCGGCGGGACGATCTGGGATCTCTATATCCATTTTCGTGAAACAACCGCGACGGGCATCCCGGTGCCGCGCGTGGCGCTGTCGCTGACGGAAGCGTGGGGCTGGCTCCGGCGGGAGCTGCGCGCCGGGGATCTGCTGCTGGTGGCGGGGGCCGGCGATGTGGAGCAGCTCGCGGTGTGGGCGCGGGCGGAATTCGGCAAAGGTGGCGACGAAAACTTCCCGGAACCGAGCTTCCTCGCGTTGGACGGGGTGACCTTCAGTGCGGGCACCAGCGTGCGGCGCAACGAATCACTGGCGAACAAGGTCAATTACGGAATCGGCGGCGAAGCCGATGTGTGGCTGGAATTGGACAATGCCACCGACTTGCAAGCGGTGTTGCGCTGGACGCATACGCGCCAAGTTCCCTTCACCCTGATCGGCGGCGGTTTCAACCTGCTGCCCAGCGATCTGGGCGTGCGCGGGATCGTCGCGCGTCTGACCGGTGCCGAGTTTCAGGAAATTCGTGAAGAGCCGGGACTGGTGATCGCCCGAGCCGGCGTACCCCTCTGGCGGTTGCTGGACTACATCGAATCCCGAGGTTTTGGGGGCTTTGAGTTTCTTGAAGGCATCCCCGGAACGCTGGGTGGTGGCATGCAAATGAATGCCGGGGCCTGGGGGTCGGGGCTTGGCGATCACCTGAAATGGATTCGCTGTTTGAACCACGCTGGTGAGGCTTGTATAGTGCCACGCGAGGGGCTGGATTTGGGATACCGGCGCTGCGAATTCTTAAAAACGCGCTATATGATCGAGGCCGCGTTCACGGTGCAACCGGGCGATCCGGCGGCCATTGCCGCGCGGCGGTTGGATATTCGCGCGCGTCGGGCCTGGATGGCCGGGTATCGGTCTGCCGGATCGTTCTTCAAGAATCCCGAGGGTGCCAAGGCGGGAAAATTGCTCGAGGACATCGGCATGCATGGGCGGCGGGTGGGCGGTGCGGTGATCGGCACCCACCACGCGAACTTTGTGACCACGGATGCGTCGGCCACGGCGGCGGATGTGCAGGCGCTGACGCACTGGGGGCGCGAGGCGGTGCGCGAGCGGTTCGGAATCGAGTTGGAACCGGAAGTGAAATTTCTGGCCTGATCGTCTACGGTTGCGTGGATCCATGACGAAATACAAGAAAGTTGCCGTTCTGATGGGTGGCCCCTCCGCCGAGCGCGAAGTCTCGCTGCGGTCCGGGGCAGCGGTGGCTGAGGCGCTGCGCCAGACCGGGCACGACGTGCATGCCATTGATGTGACGGGCCGCGAACTGCACATTCCATCGGACGTGGACGCGGTGTTCATTGCCCTGCACGGGACCTACGGCGAGGATGGCGCCGTGCAGGCGGAGTTGACGCGGCGCGGCATGCCGTTCACGGGGCCGGGCGAAGCCGCGAGCCGGATCGCCTTCGACAAAGAATTGACCAAGCACCTGGCGGCAACCCACGGGATTCCCACGGCCCCCTACGAAGTCTTGCGCCAGGGCGACGCGCGCGCCTTGCCTGTGCCGCTGGTGGTCAAGCCGGCCCGCCAGGGTTCCAGCATCGGCGTGCATCCGGTGTTTACGGAGGCGCAGTGGCCGGATGCATTCGCCGACGCGTTGCGCCATGACGACAAAGTCATCGCGGAGGCTTTCATCCCCGGGCGAGAGTTCACGGTGGGTGTCCTCGACGAAACCTTGCTTTCGATTGTGGAAATAGTTGTAGAAAATGGCTGGTACGACTATGAAACGAAGTACGTGCGTGGCGCGAATCGGTATCTGGTCCCGGCGCCCTTGACGGCATCACAGGCGGCGGCCTGCCATGGGTGGGCGCGCAGGACCTACGACGCCGCGGGTTGTCGGGGCATGTCGCGCATCGATTTTCGCATGACGGATGCGGGCGATTGGTATTTGCTGGAGATCAACACGATCCCGGGGTTCACGGACACCAGCCTGTTGCCCAAGGCGGCGGCGCAGGACGGCTTGCCGTTTCCGGCTTTGTGCGAGCGCGTGTTGAGTCGCGCAACGGTTTGAGCGGATTGACAGGGAGGAGCAGGTTCTCATGGAATGGATAGGCATGAAGTGGGCGGCTGGCAGCCGTGGCAAGCGCAACCGGCGCACCGGCGAGCGCCTAGAGGTGACGTCCCGCGGCCGTTCGCGGTCGCGTACGGATTTGCGCGTGTGGGTGCGATTGATTGGGATTCCGGTGGGGATCCTGGTGGCGCTGGGGCTTGTGGTCCTCGGCATTCGCGAAACCGGCGCGCTGCTGTTTTCACGCAACGACGCGTTTCTGATTCGCACGCTGACGCTCAACACGGATGACCCGGTGGCGCTGAGTTACCTGCAGGGCAAGCGCGCGATTCAAAAGGGCGCCAACCTGTTTGCCTTTGATATCGGCGATGTGCGCGAGGATTTTCTGCGGCATTCCCCGAATTATCGCGGCATCAAACTCACGCGGACGCTGCCGGATACGCTGGCGGTGGAAGTGGTGCCGCGCCAGCCGCTGGCCGTGCTGAGTCGGCGGAATGGCTTCGCGGTGGATGCGGAAGGCTGTGTCTTTGGTCAG
>JAQCIA010000241.1 GCA_027620105.1 Verrucomicrobiota bacterium
TTGCTGCGGCACCCGCGCCGGTCAACGGCTTCCGCTTCGGCCGGGTCCCGCCGTCGCGCGGCTCGCGCCGCCGTTCCGCAAACTGAATCTCGACGGGCGCCCCTTCCAGACCGAATTTTTCGCGCAGTGAACGCACCAGAAAATCGCGATACGCCTGCGGAATGCCCGCGCCATGGTTGGCAAAAATCCGCACGCGGATGGGATCGCGCCCGACCTGGGCCGCGTAGTATGCCTTAAAGCGTTTTCCGCCAATGGCTGGGGGCTGCACGCGTTCCGCCGCATCGAGCAGCACGCGGTTCAGAATCCCGGTCGGCAGATGCGCATGCACCTGCGTCGCCACCTGGTCAATCGCCTCCAGACTGCGCCGAATGTTGAATCCGCTGTTCGCGGACAAGTACACAATCGGGCAGTGCGCCAGAAATGGCAGCGCCTCGCGCAGCGCCGGGTCGTACTTCGTCTGCGTCGCCTGCGCCAGATCCCACTTGTTGACGAACAGCGTTGCGCCGCGCCGGTGCTCCGCGATGATCGCGGCGACCTTCTTGTCCTGCGTCGTGGGTCCGGTTGCCGCGTCAAGCATCAACACCACCACATGCGCGCGGGCGATGGTTTCCTCCGTGCGCATGCGACTGAAACGCTCCACCAGCGTGTCGATCTTGCCCTTGCGTCGCACACCGGCCGTGTCGATGAGCAAGTAGTGCCGCGCGGTGGGCCCGGTCCCCACGACGAACGGAATATCCACACTGTCACGCGTCGTGCCCGGCACATTGGAGACGATCACGCGGGCATCCCCCAGCAGCCGGTTGATATAGGATGACTTGCCCACGTTCGGGCGCCCCACGATGGCCACGCGCAAGGGATCGGCGGGCGTCTCGCCCTGCTCGGCACCCTCGCCCTTCGGCGGCAAGGCGGCCAGCGCGGCGCGCATCAGCACGGGAAACCCGCGATCGTGCAGCGCCGACACCGGAAACACCGGAAAGCCCAGTTCCGCAAAATCTACGGCATGGTTGTCGCGCTCCGCGTTGTCCGCCTTGTTCGCCACCACCAGGGTTTGACAGCCACTCTTACGCAGCCACCCCGCCACGGCCGCATCCAACGGCAGAACACCGCTCTCAACATCCACCACCAGCAAGGCCACCGCCGCATCCGCCAACGCCGCTTCCACCTGGTTGCGCACCCCTGCGGTGATCGCGTCTACCCCGACCACGTCATCCACCGTCCCCAGCCCGCCCGTATCGACCAGCTGATAGGTCTGCCCCGCCCACTCGGCCTTGCACACCAAACGGTCACGTGTCACGCCGCTTTCGGAGTGCACGATGGCAATGCGCCGGCCCGCCAGGCGATTGTAGATCGCGGATTTGCCCACGTTGGGCCGTCCGACAATGGCAATCATGCGTTGTTTGGACATACAGGGAGTCTCACGTGATGCGGGAACCAGCGCGCAGTTGCTAATCCCACACCCGCGCATCCGCGTCAACGCTCTTATCCGTTCCCGCCCGCGCTGCCGGGTGCCGCCGCGTCGGTGCGCGCACACAGGTTTTTTGCCCGCCCAAGCCGCGCCAGCACCCGTTCCCGCCCCAGCACAACGAGCATCACATACAGCCCCGGCCCCACGCCCATGCCCGACACAGCCACCCGCGACGCATGAATGAACTCCGCCGGATTGGCCCCGCGCGCCACCGCCAGTGCCTTGAGCGATTCCTCCAGCGCCGCCTCGGAAAATTCCGGCAGGGCCGCCCATGCAGCATGCAAGGCCCCCAGCCCCGCCTCCATATCTACCGGCTTGCGCAATCGCTTCTCGACCAGCTTCGGGTCGTACGCAAAATCGTCGTTGAAGAAGAATCCCGCTTGCACCGACATGTCCGTATAGAGCTTCACACGCTCCGCCATGGCGTCGACCACGCGCGCGAGATACGCCTCGTCCATGCCATCACGCCAGATCCCGTTGGCCTGCAGATCCGCCTTGCAGCCCGCCACGCGTTCGCCCAACGGCCGACGCCGAAGGTGCTCACCGTTCATCCACATCAATTTCGCCTGATCGACCTGCGCCGGCGATGGATGCACCCGCTCCAGCGTAAAGGCGGCAACCATCTCATCCACGGTCAGCACTTCGCGCTCGTCGCCCGGCGACCACCCCAGCAGCGCGAGATAATTGAACAGCGCTTCGGGCAAAAATCCTTTCTCGCGAAAATCACCCACATACGCCGCGCCATCGCGCTTGGAGTAGGGCTTGCCCTGGGCATTCACAATCATGGGCAGGTGCGCGAACTTCGGCACCGTCGCTCCCAGCGCGCGGTACAGCGCCACATGGCGAAAGGTGTTCTCCACATGGTCGTCGCCGCGAATCACGTGGGTCACACCCATCTGAATATCGTCAACCACATTGCCCAGATGAAACACCGGCGATCCATCGGAGCGCACGATGACGAAATCCTTCACGTCCTTCGCCGCCTTCTTGAGTTGCCCCTTCACATCGTCCTGAAATTCCACATCCTCCGCCGGCATGCGGAAGAGAATCGCTTCACCTTTACCCGTGCCGCCTTTGTCCTCGCGATAGGCCGCCCCACGACGCACCAGATCTTCAGCCGCGGCCACATGCGCCGCGCGCATGGACGACTGATACACCGGCGCCTCGTCCGTGCTGAGCCCAAGCCACGCCATCGCGTCCAGCACGCCCTGCACCGCTTCGGGCGTCGAACGCTCGCGGTCCGTATCCTCGATGCGCAGCAGAAATTTTCCGCCGTGATGGCGCGCGAACAGCCAATTAAAAATCGCCGCGCGAATATTGCCAATGTGCACCTGTCCCGTCGGACTCGGCGCGAATCGTACCCGTACAGACATGCTTACCCCCCTGAACAACCGCCCATGTTCGAAGCGTGGAGCCGACCGATGCTTCCACGTAATTCACGCCCACCGCATCTACCGCGGCAACCGCTTCAGCAACTCCCCGAGCGCCTTCGTCCCCTCCTGCATGGCCTCGTCTCCGGCGCGCTTTTTCAATGCCTCTAGCGCCGCATTGCGCCCGGCCGTCACGGTCAGTTCCGCCAACTCGCGCGTGAAGGCCGCACGATCAAAACGCGGCGCACTCACCGTGCCCCCGATCGGCAGCGTGATGCGCACCCCTTTTAGATAAGGATAAATTTCCTTGGAGACCATCTTTTCCGTCACCGGCGTCTCGGCCTGGTATTGCAGGGTCTGATCGAGTCCGACGGATCCGGAAAGCGTGATCGGCCGTCCGTCGACCGTGATGATCAGCGGCGAAGGCGTAATCCGCCCGTCACGACAGATAAACGTGATGCGCTGCTCCGGCAGCGTCACCTCCTGCGTCGCCACCCCGGACACCGACAGTATCTGCCCCAGCAAACCCTTCCCCGGGCCGAGCCGCAAATCCGCCAGGCGCATGCTGCCCTGAAACTCCGTTTCCTTTTCCATCGTCGCACCCAGCGGCGCGCGCAAACGTTCCATATGCAGATCAAGCGTGCCGCCCGCGACGGCGCTGCCCATAAAAATCGGATGAATGCGCGCCAGCAGCTTGGCCGCCATCTCATCCGTGATCTTCACGCCTTTCAGTAAATCCGAATTCTCTGGCAGCATCAGCACCGGCGCAGACCCGCGCACATCCAGATAGGGCGCCGCGTGCAAATGGCCGTCATTCACATCCGTATCCATCACCACTTGCACGCGCGCGTTGGTCACGGCGACGTTCAGATCGATGGCCGTGGCCGTCACACCGAATTGGCTGAAGCGATCCGCGTGCAAGCCCATTTGTGCCACCGCCAGCCGCGCGATCGCCATCCCATCACCCGCGCCCAGTGGCACATCCACCATGAAATCGCGTGTGGCCTGGCCCGCCAGGTCAGGCTTGAATCCCGAAAACGCCTCCGACAGCAGAGCCAATTGCGCACAATCACTCGCCAGACTGCCGCGCAACTGCAGACGCCGGTCCGGGGTGAACGCCGCGAACTGACCCGTCGCCGTCATTCCGAGTGGCGCCGACACAAACTTGAACG
>JAQCIA010000242.1 GCA_027620105.1 Verrucomicrobiota bacterium
GTAGCGGCGTGCTCAGCAGCCTGACGAGCGTCGCCGCGAGCGATTACCCGCCTGAGAAGCTGCAGATCATTGGCGTGAATGACGGCAGCCGGGATGACACGTGGGACTGGATGTGCCGGGCCGGCGTGGAACTGGGGTCGCGGCTCGAGCTGGTCAATTGCCCGGTTAACCGCGGCAAGCGGCACGCGCTCGATGAAGGGTTTCGGCGCAGTCGGGGCCAGGTGCTGGTCACGATCGACAGCGACTCGGTCATTACCCGAGAGACGCTGCGCTGTCTGGTCAGCCCGTTCGTCCGCGAGGCCAACGTGGGAGCGGTGGCCGGCAATGTGCGCGTCTGGAATGTCGACAGCGGCATGATTCCGCGCATGCTGGACGTCAGCTTCTGCTTCAGTTTTGACTTCATGCGCGCCAGCCAGAGCCGGGTCAACACCGTGATGTGCACCCCGGGGGCGCTATCCGCCTACCGGCGCGACCTGGTTCTGAAGGTGCTGCCCGAATGGCTGGGCCAGACCTTCATGGGGCAGCCGTCGGTGATTGGCGAAGACCGCGCCCTGACCAATTTCATCCTGCGCGAGGGCGCGCATGTCGTCTTCCAGCGTAATGCCGTGGTGTTCACCGTGGTGCCTACCCAGTACCGCGCGCTCTGCGGCATGTTTCTGCGCTGGGCGCGCAGCAACGTGCGCGAAACGCTCCACATGACCACCTTCGCCTTCCGGCGCTTCCGCGCCACGCCGGCCAGCGGCGCCCGCATCAACCTCCTGCTGCAGTGGAGCAGCATGCTGGTGTCGCAGCTGCTGCTGGTGCCCCTGCTTTTCCAGTGCTGCATCAATCCGCTGACCAACGGCCTCTCCGTGGTGACCTGCGCCATGACCGTGGCGCTGATACCGGCCTTCTTCTACCTGATGCGGACCCGCACGTTAAACGGGTTGTGGGCCGTGCAGTTCGCCGTCTTCTGGCTGCTGGCCCTCAGTTGGATCAACCTGTATGCGCTGGTGACGCCACACCATTCGGGTTGGCTGACGCGCCAGACCGTGACCGGTGTCGTCCCGCGCCGCTGGGCGCGTCGCCGTCCTGCGGCCGTCCACCCCGCCGAGTCACTCGTCGGCGCTGGGTGAGCGCGCGCCTGGCGCATCACCATGGCCAGAGAACGGTCTGGGGGCTCGGCGAAGGCCAGCCGCTTTTCAACTTCGTCACATCGCTGCAACCGATGATGCCCCAGCCGATGGTCTTTCTCAGCACAGGATCCCTACCAGAAAGCCCAAGCGCCGGTGGTGATGACGTAGATTCCCAGCAGTAGGTTGGTGATGCCGTGGGCGATGGCCACGGACCAGATGTCGCGGGTGCGGAGCAGCAGCCAGCCATAGACCAGTCCCGCGATGAGGCCAACCAGCCAGCGGTCATGCTCGAGCCCGAACAGGAGCGCGGTGATCCAGAAGGAAGAGGCGTGAAAGGTGCCCAGGCTGACGCGCACGAAGTCCCGCTGAACCAGCAGGCGATAGAGGCAACCGCGCCAGAAGAATTCCTCGATGACCGCGATCACCAGTGTCGAGCCGAGCAGGCGCGTGATGGTCAGGGACCAGCCACAGATGGCGGGGGCGTAGGGAGTCTCGGTCACAGCGGGGGGAAGCGCCCAGGGCCAGAGGGTGCCGACGCGCAGGTAGAGTTGCTGCAGCGCGGGGGCGTGTTCGCGCATCCATTGGGATTCGGGTAGCACCCAGACCACACACACACCGATGCCCACGGTCAGCGCAAGGGGCAGGTTGCGGACGTTCAGGCGCGCATACCAGCGCCAGGGGCGGAAGGCCAGGAGGAGACCGGCGCAGGCAACGGTGCGCAGGGCATACATCCAACCGGGTGGCGCAACGTCTGGCAGCAACATGAAGGCCAGCCAGGCGACGAACGGGACGCAATGCGCCCATAAGGGATCCGCTGTGCGGATGTTGTCATTCATACCGTCAGCATGTATCACGTCGGCTCCGTTCCGAACCTGCGCACTTCAAGGCGCGGCGCGGTTGCCCGCGAAATCCATACTTTTCATCCACACTTTTCCTGAAAGCGCTGGCGGTGTTCGACATCCAGATCGCATCCGGTCACAATCTGAAACGTGTCTTCGCGGCCTTGCAACTCGGGGCCGTGCATGCCCGAGCCGGCACGACCGAGTCTCACAATGGCAATCCGAATTGGCTTCAGTTTTGCCATGTTCTGTTCCGATGCCAGACGCGGGTGCTAATCGAAAATGACGGTTTTGTTGTCGCTGACGAACACGCGGTCATTGAAAACCAGTTCCAGCGCGCGGGCGAGCACAATGGTTTCCACATTGCGTCCGGCCTTGGCCATCTGTCGCGCGCTGTTCTGGTGGCCCACGACGGCCACGTCCTGAGCGATGATCGGGCCTTCATCCAGCGATTCATTCACGAAGTGGCCCGTGGCACCGATCAGCTTCACGCCGCGCTCGTAGGCCTGGCGGTAGGGGTTGGCGCCCATGAAGGCGGGCAGGAAAGAATGGTGAATGTTGATCATGCGGTTGCGGAAATGGCTGACGAAGCCTGGGGTCAGGATGCGCATGAATTTGGCCAGCACCAGATAGTCTGCGTCGTAGGTGGCCACCACGTCCAGCAAGGCGGCTTCGTGCGCTTCACGGGTGAGGCCATCGTGCGACACATGGTGAAAGGGCAGGCCGAAGCGCTGCACCATCTCGCCCAGCGTGTTGTGATTGCTGATCACGCCCAGGATTTCGGCGTTCAGTTCGTTGAAGGCGCAACGCACGAGCAGGTCGCCGAGGCAGTGCGGTTCCTTGGTGGCGAAGATCAGGATACGCTTCTTGCGGTCCTCCGCGATGCGGACGTCTGCGCCGGTTGGCAGGCGCTCGCGCAACTCGCGCAAGAGGTCCGACGCGTCCAGGGTGCCAGCCACTTCGGTGCGCATGAAAAAGCGCCCCTTGTCGGACTCCACGAATTCCCAGTTCGAGACAATATTCAGGTCGCGCTGGTGCAGACAGCCGGTGACGGTGGAGACCAGTCCCTTCTGGTCGGTGCAGCTGATGAGGAGGATGCGGGTTGCCATGGTATGTGCCGGGTGGTTGCGGATGAGTTCTTAAGCGATTCGCGGTGTGATAGTCAAACTGTCTGAGGTGGCAGTGCCATGCGTTTCGGATGGTGCGGCCGCTTCGGAGAGGCGTCCGCACCTGAGAATCGGAACGTGCAGACGATTCCGTGTGTTAGAAGTTGGTCCACTCGGCGAACGTGGCGGCCTGGCCGTGATAGGTGCCGTCGGCGGCCAGGATGTTCCAGACGGTGGCATTTTGAATACGGAAGCGTTTTCCGGTGCGGGAAATGCGGATGCCGGCGTAGTCGTCGACGAAACCATGTGTGGTCACGCGGGCCATGAAACGGGCGCGTTCGGCCTGGTGCAATGGTTCGGCGGAGGCGCGCGAGGGTGTGGCGGTGATCTGTTCCCAGGTCATTTCGAAGAGGGCCAGCGCCGCAGCGTTGGCATAGTTAAAAATTGGATCGGGCGCGGTGTTGTGCGACACGACCACGAAGGGGGCCTGGTAGAGCGCCTGGGCAACGGTGGGTGAGCGCTCCGCGGTGCCCAGCAGTTCGCGGCCGGTCCAATGGCGAAAACTGTCCAGCAGGAGCTCGCTGTGGGCTGGGGATGCGTATTGCATGCTGTTCACCGTGTGGCAAATGGGCGCCGGGTGTTTTCCGCTTGTGAGACGCCGGTGCCGACCCGTACACTCACGCGACTAATTTACCGCAAACGTTCGCTGCGGCCAAGGAGAGGTGACCGAGTGGCCGAAGGTGCATGATTGGAAATCATGTGTACCCGCAAGGGTACCGAGGGTTCGAATCCCTCCCTCTCCGCCAATTTGCATTTCACCACTGCAAACATTGATCGGAACGCGCTTCAGGCGATGCCAGGAAAGCCCTAGTGCTAACCCAAGTTTCGCACTTTTCGTCATAACTCGTTGAAGATCAACGCCCCGGTTTTTGCGGCACTACAAAGT